>NZ_RAWQ01000047.1:0-50234 GCF_003668965.1 Corallococcus sp. AB030 | reverse complement strand
CCCTCCCCGCCCCCGCGAGCCGCAGCGCTCCGAAGCCGAGGATGGCCACCAGTACCGCCGCGTACACCGCCACTCCGGGCAGGACGCGGCGCCCTGTATCCCGGTGCTCGAACGCCCAGTTGGCCACCGTGGCGAACCACACCAGGACGAACGTCAGGCCCCACAACCCCGTCACCGATACCAGCTGCACCAGCACCGGCACCTTGGCCTGGGTGTAGGCCAGCACGCCCCAGGTGCCGAATGGATTGCCCAGGCTGCTGAAGAGCTCCAGCCCCGTCGTCGCCGCTGGCAGGAAGATCGTCCCCACGAAGGTGCCCCGTGGCCCCACGACGAGCCGGTCCGCCAGGTACAGCAGCGCGACCACCACCGCGCCTCCCAAGGCCATGCCCAAGGCGCTCGCGGCGGAGCCCGGGAACACTCCCAGGTTCGCCACGTAAACGGCGATGGTGTTGGCCACCAGCAGCCCCACGAAGCCCACCGCGGGCCGCTGCCTCCGGGAGAAGACGAGGAACAGGGCGCCCATCAGCCAGCCGGGCAGCACCGCCCACTCCGTGTTCAGCAACAGCACCAGTCCAGCCCCGACGCCCAGGGCGAGCCACGGCATGAACATGGACAGACGCCGCGCTCCTTCGTCCGGATGACCTCTCATCGCGCTCCCCTCTTCTTCGTCGAACCTGTCGTCGGCTTCATGCGCCCAAGTGCTTCGCGCGCCTCGTCACACCAGCGCAGGTGCGCCTCCAGCCCGAGCAGCCCCGCGCGAATCGACAAGTGCTGGTAGGCAAACTCCGGATCGTCTTGCCGGGCGTGGCGGACGTCCTCGTCGATGAGGCGCAGCACCGCCAGCAGCCCCTCGGCCTCGGCGCGGCTGCGCTCCACCTGCGCCAGGGAGTCCGCGGGCCCCACCTGGGCCCCGAAGAAGAGCTTGAGCAACAGCTCGTTGCGCTCGACGTGGGGGAGCACCGGCCGCCTCAGCCATTCAGCGAGCGCCTTCCGCCCCGCCGCCGTCACCCGGTACACCTTGCGGATCCGTCCGCCCCGCGAGCGCTCCTCCGGCTCGAGCTCGACGAGGCGCTCCTCCGCCATCCGCTCCAGCGTCGGGTACAGGTTGCCGTAGCTCTCCTGCCAGAAGTGGCCCACCGACCGCTCGATGGTGCTTCGCAGGTCGTACCCACTCATCGGCTCCCGGCACAGCATCCCCAGGATGGCGAACCGACAGGTGCTCTCCCTCGCCATGACTGCCTCCTCCACCCGGATATATCAGGCTGATATATCCGGCCACCAGCCCTTCGGCGTGCTCATTCGAGGAGGCGCCGCCGCTCGCTGTCTCTGTTGAAGGAGCGCCAGACCTGGTCGCGGACCCAGTTCAAGCGGTGAAAACAAGCCTGCTCGCCCCCAGAGGACGAACCGTAGAGTGGCTGCATGACCTCTCCCCGCTCGGCCTTCCCGTGGTCCCCTTCCCTGCGTGCCACCGTCGCGCTGGGCTTCCTGTCCCTGGGTGCTGGCTGTGGCCCTGAAGCGGTCGGTGATCCACCCGCCGTGGCGCAGACCGCTCGGCCTCTCTTGGGCGCCACGCCCGCCGCCGCCGGGGAGTTCCCCTGGATGGTGTCCCTCCAGGACGCGGCCGGGAACCACCTGTGTGGCGGCACCATCATCAACACCCACTGGGTCCTCACTTCACGCCAGTGCGTGCTGGGGACCGGCACCGTGACGCCCCCGCATCCCAGCACCCTGCGCGTCGCGGCGGGCAGCAACAGCCTGGCGGCGATGAGCAGCGCGGGTCAGGTGAGTACGCTGCTGGACATCATTCCCCTCATTGGCTCGTGGGATCCGACGCAGGGCAAGGACGCGGCGCTCCTGCGGTTGATGACCCCGCTGACGCTCAATGGCACCACGGTGGCGGCCCTGCCGGTGGCGACGGCGGCGGATGTCTCCGCCGGCTACACCGATCCGGGCGTCATCGCCACGCTCTCGGGCTGGGGGCAGACAACCCCCGGCAGTGCAATCCCAGACGCGTTGATGAAGATGAGCGTGCCGCTGATGTCCAACGCGGATGCCTCCCTGGCGCTGGGGCAACCCCTCACCACCGACCAACTGGGGGCGGATGGTTCGGCGCAGGGCAACGCCTTCTGCACGGGGGACGTGGGAGGCCCGCTGGTGGTGGACGGCCCCTCCGGGAAGAAGCTGGTGGGCGTCGCCAGCTACAACCTGGGCTGCTCGGCGCCGAACATCTTCGAGCGGGCTGCGTACCTCAAGGGGTTCATCGACTACATGACCCCGCGGCTGAGCACCGCGCCGCGGGCGACGCTGCAGCATGTGAGCGCCGCCCAGGGCGGCTGGAAGCACTACTCCCTGACCCTGCCGTCGGGCATCCCCGCGTTCACCGTGTCGCTCCAGAAGGGCACCGGCAATGGCACCCTCTACGTGCGCTACAACGCAGCGCCCACACTGACGAACTACGACTGCCGCTCCGGTGCCACGGACAGCAACCTGGAGTATTGCTCCCTCTACTACCCGAGCCAGGGGACCTAGTACATCTCGGTGTATGGCGAAACGGCCGTCGTCGAGGCCTCCATGCTCGGACGTACTTTCTATTGATACGGCCGCTTGCTCCAGGTGCCATGAGGACGGAGTAGGCTTCCGCTCGCATGAGCACGAGCGGAACGACGGCGCCCGGATTCTGGCTGGAGGTCGACCTCGCGCTGACTGGCGATGAGGTCAGCGCAACAGCGCGGGGCAGCGGAGGCCAACAGCCCGCGCCGCACAGGTTGGGGCCCGCGCACTCGCGCGAGTCCCTCCGCCGCTTCGGTGAGTGGGTGCGGGACGCAGCCGTGCGCGGAGTACCCCTGGAGTCCGCCGAGCAGGCGCGGGCGCTGCACTCCGCCCTCTTCCGCGAGGGGCTCCAGGAGGTGCTGCTCGAGCTGCGCGGCGTGTCGCGCAACATCGGGAGCAAGAAGCCGCTGCTGCTGCGCCTGCTGCCCCGGGACCGCGAGCTCCAGGCGCTTCCCTGGGAGGCGCTCTGTGGACCGTCCGGGCCGCTCGACTTCCTCGGCATCTCGCCGGAGCTGTGCATCGTGCGCGGGGTGCAGTCCACGAAGCCCTGGCTTCCTCGCGAGGTCACTGGGGCCGTGCGGCTGCTCGTCGTCTCGCCGCTGGACGAAGAGGCACCGGCCCGCCTGCGCGCCATGCTCCAGCCGGCCATCGACTCCGGAGCGCTGGAGTGGATGGAGCCGCTCGTGGGGGCCCGCTCGCGGCGCGACTACGTCATCGACCGGCTCCGCTCGGAGCCCGCGCCGCACATCCTGCACTTCATCGGTCATGGCGGCGTGGACGCGAAGGGGGCTCCGGTCCTGCAACTCACGGATGCGGACGGCGCGTCCGCGGGGCTCTCCGTGGAGCTGCTGGCGAAGGAGCTGGCGGGAGCCTTCCGGGGCGACCTGCGATTGGTGGTGCTCGAAGCCTGTCAGGGCGCTCAACCGGGGGCGCTGACGAGCGCGGCGGAGCTGCTCGCGCAGGGCGGCGCGGACGCGGTGGTGGCGCACCTGTGGCCGGTGAAGACAGACGTGGCGCGCGCGTGCTCGCGGGCCTTCTATCGCGCGTTGGTGGGAGACACCCGGCACCGGGGCGACGTGGCCCGCTGCCTCCATGACGCGCGCAGCACGGTGCTCACGGAGTTCGGCGAGAGCGCCGAGGCCTTCTCCCCCGTCCTGTACCTGCGAGGCAGTGACACCACCCTCTTCTCCTTCCGGCCCGCCCGGGTGAACGCCGCGCCCCGTGCTCCCGTGCGGTCCGAACCGGTGCGCGGAGAGGACCCGTCCCTGCGCGGGCTCCTGGACCTGGTCTCGCGTCCCTTCTCCCTGGTGCTGGGCGACCACGGGGGCACCACGGACGAGGACCTGCGGGAGCTCTTGCACGGCCGGATGCGGGGCACGCCCTGGGCCGTGCCGGAGGCGCTGCCGATGAGCGCGCTGGCGCAGCGGTTCACGCTGCGCTTCGGGCCCAAGACGCTGGACTCGCACTTCCAGGAGGTGTTCCGGGATGCGATGCCCACGCTTCCGCTGGTGGAGGCGCTGGCGCGGCGGCTGAGGCCCGGCGTGCACATCACGCTCTTGCGCATGCCTGTGTTGGAGCAGGCACTCGCGCTGCACCGGCCCGAGCTGCCGCTTTATGTCATCCAGCCGTCGACGCCAGACGAGGGCTCCGCGCTGATCCGACGGCGCCTGCCAGGGCAGGACTGGGAACCGCTCGACACGCTGCCCCTGGACTTCGACCCGTCGCGCGACGTGGCGCTGGTGCGGCTGTACCGGGGCTACCTGCCCGACCGCGTCTTCGAAACGCCCCTGCTCACGGAGGACGATTACCTGCACGGCGTGCGAGACCTGGAGTCCGTCCTGCCTCCGGACCTGGCGGACGCCATCCTGGGGACGCTGGACAGCCGCCCCGCGCTGCTCATTGGACTGTCATTGCTGGCATGGAACCACCGCATGCTGCTGTCTCGGTTGTTCGGACGCCGGCCGCTCCCTCGCAAGAGCCTGGTGCTGCTGGAGCCCGGGGTGCATGAGGCGGAGTCTTGGAAGTCAGGCCGGGGCCTGCCCGCGGGCGCTGGCATCCAGGTGGTGCAGGCGGAAGCGGGCGCGGTGGCCGAGTCGCTCGGCACGGGGACGCAGGGAGGTTCGCGATGAACGGCCTGGTGAATCCCTTCCTCGGGCCGCAGCCCTACCGCGCGGCGGACCGCGAGCGCTTCTTCGGCCGCGAGACCGTGACGCAGCGGCTGGTGAATCGCATCCTCGCGCACCCGTGCCTCACGCTCTTTGGCCCCTCGGGCGCGGGGAAGTCGTCGGTGATGCAGGCCGGCGTGATTCCGCTGTTGGAGGAGGCGCACGAGTTCCGCACGGTGCGCATCGACGGGTGGCTCGCGGGGGAGGCTCCGCTGGCGCGGCTCGTGCGCACGATGCACGCGGAGCTGGAGCTGGGGCCTCCACCGGAGCAAGCGGGGACGGTGGAAGCGCTGGACTCGGCGCTGGAGCTCGCGTCGCAGCGCTCGGACCGGCCGGTGCTCATCTACCTGGACCAACTGGAGCAGCTCTTCCTTCCGGGGCGCGACGTGGAGGCGACCGGCGCGCTGCTGAAGGGGCTGGACGCGCTGGCACGCAAGCCGGTGCGCGGGCTGCAGCTCGTGCTGGCGATGCGCGAGGACTACCTGGGGCGCTTCCGTGACCGCGTGCGGGGCCGGCGCGAATTGCTGGAGCAGGGCTTCCGGCTGGGGCCGCTCACCGTGGGCGAGATGGTGCGGGTGTCGTGCCGGCTGGCCACCGAGAAGGGCCTGCCCACGCAGCCCTGGTCCGAGCAGGAGGTGCGCGCGCTGATGCGGCAGGTGCGCATGGCGGGACAGGGCGAACAGGACGATGACGCCGAGGTGCAGGCCGCGTTCGCGCAGATCGTCTGCCGGGCGCTGTGGGACGAACGGGCGCGGGGCCAGGCCGTGGAGCCTGTCGCCGCGGAGCCGATGGTGCACCGCTACCTGGAGGCGACGCTGGATGCGCTCGGCTCCGACAAGAAGCGGGCGGCGCGCCGGTTGCTGGAGCAGCACCTCATCGCGAGCGACGGCAGCCGGACCCTGCTGACGGAGCAGGAGGCCCGCGCCGAGCTGCCACCCGAGCACGCGGACGAGGTGCTGACGCACCTGGAAGCGGCGGCGGTGCTGCACGCGGAGCAGCACCAGGGCAGCCGGTACTTCGAGCTGGGACACGACTGGCTCGCGCGCAAGGTCTTCGACCTCAAGCAGCAGCGCATCGAGCGGGAGTCAGGGCAGCGACAGCGCCGGCGTGAAGCGGCCGAGCGGCGCAGGCTCATCATCCTGGCCTCGGTGGCGGTGGGCGTGGCGGCGCTGATGGCCCTGCTGCTCATCTGGGCCTGGACGGAGCGGACCCATGCGGAGCGGGCGAAGACGGCCGCGGATGGCGCGAAGCAGGAGGCCGTCAAGCAGGCGCGAGACGCGCGGGGATTGGCGTTGATGGCGGGGGCTCGCGACCTGCAGGGCCGCGGCTACGCCGCGATGGCCACGAAGCTGCTGCTCGAAGTGCCTGAGCCCGAGCAGGCGCGGTGGTGGACGCAGTTGGCGCATGACGTCCTGAAGGAACCCCTCCCGGAGGTGACGTTCCAGGGAACGGCTCCGCTGAACGTCGCGGCGTTCAGCCCGGACGGCCTGCGGGTGGCGGCGGCCTCCCGGGAAGGACCGGCGTGGGTATGGCGCGTGGACGGGACGGGCACCCCCGTGGCGTTGACGGGCCATGAGGGCATCGTCGACTCCATCGAGTTCAGCCCGGACGGGCAATGGGTCGCCACCGCCAGCCGGGACGCCACCGTCCGGGTGTGGCGGTCGGATGGGACGGGCACGCCCGAGGCGCTCTGGAAGTACGAGGACACCGTCCACTCCGCGAGGTTCAGTCCGGATGGCCAGTGGCTGGTGACGGCTTCGGCGGACATGAGCGTGCAGGTGCGGCGGGCGGATGGAACCGGCGAGCCCGTGATGCTGGGCGAACACCAGGCCTCGGTCCTGTCGGCGCGCTTCAGCCCGGAGGGGCGGCGCGTGGTGACCGCCTCCTGGGACAGGACGGCGCGGGTATGGCGGGCGGATGGGAAGGGCCCGCCCATCGTGCTCAAGGGGCACACGAAGCCCGTCTTCTCCGCCGAGTTCAGCCCGGATGGACAGTGGGTGGTGACGGCTTCCGAGGACAAGACGGCGCGGGTGTGGCGAGCGGATGGGAAGGGCTCGCCCGTCGTGCTCAACGGGCATGAGGGGAGCGTGAACTCCGCCACGTTCAGCCCCGATGGCCAGTGGGTGGTGACGGCTTCCGAGGACAAGACGGCGCGGGTGTGGAAGGCGGATGGGACGGGCTCTCCCACCGTCCTTAATGGCCATACAGACCCCATCACCTCCGCGGAGTTCAGCCCCGATGGCCAGTGGGTGGTGACCACGTCGTTCGACGGGACCGCAAGGGTGTGGAGGGCGGATGGAAGAGGCTCCCCCCGGGCGCTCCAGGGGCACCAGGGCTGGGTCGCGGACGCGCGATTCAGTCGGGACGGCCAGCGGATCATCACCGCGTCCAGTGATGGAGCCCTCCGGGTCTGGAAGGCGGGCGGGCCGGAGCTTCCCGTGGTGTTCCAGGGTCCCGGAGAGGCGGCCGACGCGGTCCGGTCCGCGCGGTTCAGCCCGGATGGGCAGCGGGTCGTCACGGCGGGCGCCGACGGAGCGGCACGCGTCTGGCGCACGGAGGGGACGGGCGCCCCCGTGGTGCTCGATGGGCGCGCGGGTCCCGTCTTGTCGGCCGCGTTCAGCCCGGATGGACACCAGTTGGTGACTGTCTTCGAGAACGGGAGTGCGCGGGTGTGGCGGACGGATGGGATGGGCCCTCCGGTGATGCTGAAGAATCCGCTCAGGCCCATCGGGTCCGCGGAGTTCAGTCCGGATGGCCAGTCGGTGTTGATCACGTCCGGGGGCGAGCCCCAGGTGTGGAGGGCGGACGGGAGCGGGACACCGCGGGTGCTGAAGTCCGACGATGCACGCTCCGCCCGGTTCAGCCGCGACGGTCAGTGGGTCGTGACCGCGTTTGTCCGGGTCCCGAAGGTGCAGAGGACGGATGGAACCGGCACGCCCGTGCTGCTCCAGGGCCATGAGCGCCGCGTCCTCTCCGCCGAGTTCAGCCAGGACAGCCAGTGGGTGGTGACGGCGTCCGAGGACCAGACCGCGCGGGTGTGGAAGGCGGACGGGACGGGCACACCCGTCGTGCTCAAAGGGCATGGAGGTGACGTCTATTCCGCGAGCTTCAGCCCGGATGGCTTGTGGGTGGTGACAGCGTCCGCTGACAAGACCGCGCGGGTGTGGAGGGCGGACGGAACGGGCACGCCCGTCGTGCTCAAGGGACACCTGAACGTCGTCAATTCCGCGCGCTTCAGCCCGGATGGCCTGTGGGTGGTGACGACCTCGGTTGACCAGACCGCGCGGGTGTGGAGGGCGGACGGAACGGGCGTGCCCCTGGTGATCCAGGGCTGTGAGTCGGAGGTCGCATCCGCCGAGTTCAGTCCGGCCGGGCAACAGCAGGTCCTGACGGTGTGCGCCGATGGACAGGCACAGCTCTGGCCCCTGGATGTCTCGGAGCTCCAGCGGCGGCTTCGGGCCGTCAACAAGGACTGCCTTCCTCCGGACGTCCGTCGCAGCTACCTGGATGAAAGCGAGGAGCAGGCGCGCAGCGGCTATGCGGAATGTGAGAGGGCCCAGGGACGGGATCCGCTCGTGACGCCGCCCCCGACGCTACGGCTGCTGCCCTGAAAGCCTTGCAGCGGGGTCTCCGAGCAACACATAGCCGCGCAAGTCATTGCGCTGCATCCATTGATGACCCTGTCGCTTCGGGTCGACAGGATCCGGAATGCCATACACCTGCGCGTCCTGCCGCGCCCGGTAGCCCGCCAGCAGCGCGTCGTTGACGCCCCGGTACGCGCTCATCAACGCGTCCAGGGCGACGCCCGCGCGGCTACCGTTGGACAGGATCTGGAGCGCGGAGAGGACACGCGAGGCACGGCCGCGCGTCATGTCCTCCGAGTCCAGGAACCCGAGCGTCCATGCCAGGTCGCTGTGGCCGATGATGCCCAGCGGTCCGCGCGGATTCGCCAGCAGGGCCTGGGGCAGCGCCGCCACGAAGGGACGCTCCCCTGCCCTGGGCAGGCTGTGCAGCACGGAGTCAGGACGGCCCGCGAACCCGCCAGCCGCGGCGATCTGCGCGAGCCATGCATGGAACGCACTGTCCGGTGGAGTCGCCGCGCCGAAGCACGCCACGCTGAACCACATGCCTCCGGGCAGGAAGGGCGTGTCCCTCAGCATGGCTCCCGTGAGCGGTGGGCCTCCGCCCAGCGTCAGCGCGCCCTGCATCGCCCGCTGCTCCTCGGGAGAAGCCCATCCCTTCGAGGGCCGCCCCAACCCATGCGCCACCGTGAGCATCACCGCCGAGCGCGCAGCGGCCGCGGCCTCCAGGAGCGCGTCCGCGTCCCCGTAGTCATAGGGAACCTCCTGGACCTTCAACGCGGGCCGCTTCTGCCTCCACCGCGTCTCCATGACCTGCCGGCAGGGCTCCACCAGCAGGTGGTGTCCGGAGGTCGTGGCCGTCGTCCCGTCCCGCGCCGTGTACAGGAGCATGTCGGGGGACTCCGGAGGCGCGCCCTGCTTCTCGGCCGCGATCACCTTCCCCGCGTAGGACGTGTAGCCCGCGAGGTCTGGTTCACCGTCGGGCAGCCCTACGTGAAGCCGTCCCACGAACGCGCTATGCGCGAGCACGTGCTGCAACTCCATGGACACGTCGGGCAGGTCCCCGAGCAGCAGCAGGTACCTGGGACGCTCCTCCTCGGGGACGTCCTCGGCCCGGTGCACCGACTCCTTCCAGCGCACCGCCGCGTTCGCGTCCATGCCGGGAGGAACGCGGTAGCGCATCACCGCGGCGCCCTGCTCCTGCTCGCGGTGCTGGATGAGCGGCTCGATGGCGCGAAGCATGGCGTCGCCCGCCGTGCCCAGGGGCGCGATGACACCCCAGCGCTGGGCGGGCAGGTCATTCGGGTTCGCGTCGGGCCGCTCCAGCGTCATGCCCTCGGCACGGCGAGGAAGCGGCGCGGGCCTGGGGGCATCCCGGGTGGAGTCCGCGGGAAGCCCGTCCTCCAGCACCGGCCGGCGGTCGTCAGCGCGCGCGAGCAGGAGCTGGAGTGATTCATCCTTCACGGGCTCGGGCATCTTTCGGCTCCCGGTGGGACCTGCGTTCTATTGATTCACGGCCCGCGGACGCGGCGGGGTACGGCCTTTTTCGTCCAGATTCCGGAGACTGGTCCAGGAATTGGAAAACGGGCCCATCCTCGCTCGCCCCCCCCCTTCCAATCCCTTGCAATGACTGGAATGGGCGTATGACATCCTGCGCGGCACAACAGCTGCACTGTTGTTGTGCATGCACGGTAAAATCCTCCTCCTCGATTCGAAGCCCCCGGTTCGTGGGGCAACGGCGCGTCACCTGACGGCCGCGGGCTTCACCGTTCTCACCGCTCGCACGGATTCCCAGGCTCGCGGCCTGCTGAACACGAACCTGTTCGACGCGATCCTCATCGACCACCCCTTCGGCCGGCCCGGCATGGAAGAAGGTCTGCGCTTCGCGCGCGACCTGCGCCTGCAGGACGCGCACATTCCCATCCTGTTGATGACGGCGCTGCCCCTGGACGAGGTGCGGCACTCGGCGTGGAGCAGTGGCATCACCAGGCTGCTTCCCAAGCCGCAGCTGATGCCGGTGCTCATCCTCCACCTGTCCGCGCTGATTCCCGCCGCGGCCAACGAGGACCAGCCCCAGCCCATCCCCATGCGGTGAGCATGCGGGCTGCCGTCAGTGTCTGACTTGGTCCGAATTCTGGAAAGTGGATCCGCAAGCTGGACAGACGCGCGCGGCGGACGTGCTTCCGCCGGGCCAAGTAGCTGTAAAGACTCCCTCCCTCTATTCTCGGGGCCCTGGCCCCTCACTTGCTCATGCCTTCGTGTGTGCCCCGGAACCTGCTGATCGTCGACGATGAAACGGTCCTGTGCTGGGTCCTGGGCCGCTTCTTCGCCAGCGCCGGCTACAAGGTCGACTCCGCCACGGACCTGAATGAGGCCCTGGAGCACATGAAGCGCAGCCGGTACGACCTGGTCATCAGCGACCTGCGCCTGAGCGGAACGCAGTCCGAGGAAGGGCTCATCATCGCGGAGTGGGTGCGCGAGTCCTCGCCCGCCACGCGCATGGTGCTGCTGACGGCGTTCGCGACGCCGGAGCTGGGGACGCGTGCGCAGGCGCTGGGTGTGGACCTGGTGCTGAGCAAGCCCCAGCCGCTGCCGGACCTGGCGGAGCACGTCTCGCAATTGCTGGAAGTACCGCGCTAGGAAAGCGCCCGGTCGCCGTCCAGTAGAGGTCCATGAACAATCCCGCCGCCGTTGCCCCCGTGTCCCGCCGGGGGTTCCCGGCTTCTGTCGCCGCTGTCCTGTGCCTGGGGCTGTGGCTGTTGCCGTCCGCCGCGTTCGCGGACGACGCACCGGACTTCACCTAGACGGTGTTGAGCGTCCGGGTGGTAACGCCCCGTTCCATGGGCCAGCCGCGTGGCGGAGAACCTGGAGCACACCGCGGTGCGGGGACGGGCGCCCCCCGCCTTGCCGCATCCCCGGGGTGCGGCGGAGCCGGTGCTCAACGAGGCGGCGGCGCTGGCGCTGGTGCGCGAGGCAGTGAGTGCCTTGGAAGTACCGGTGCTGGTGGTGGCGCCGGGCCGCAAGCCCTTCGCCGCCAACGCGGCGCTGGCGGAGCTCCTGGGGCTGCCGGAGGAGCGGCTGGCGGGCATGGCCTTCGATTCGCTGTGCCAGTACATCGCGAGCCTGACCTCGGACTCCGGCGGCACGCTGCGTCAGCTGGAACTGGCGGCGGAGAGTTCGCGCGGGCTGCACCTGACCCTGTCGCTGGAGCGGCCCCGGCCGCGCGTGGTGCGCTGGGTGGCGAGGCCCTTCCTGGTGCCCGGTGGCATCGCGCAGCTCCTGTCGCTGACGGACCTGGGCATTGGCGCGGACCTGAAGGGCACGCGCGAGCGGCTGTTGCGCCAGGGCGCGCTCACGGGGCTGGACACCCGGCGCGTGGGCGAGGAGCGGCCGGCCAAGGAGATTGGCCGCTGCCGCCGGGAGGGCCTGCCCACCAGCCTGCTCCTGGTGGATCTGCTGGAGCTGGGCGCCATCAACCGCACGCGCGGCTACGACGCGGGCGACGCGGCGCTGCGCGAGCTGGCCCGGCACGCGGAAGGCCTCTGTCCTCCCCCGGGCTTCGTGGTGCGCTGGACGGGGGACACCCTCCTGCTCGCGCTGCCCGGGGCGGACGCCGTGGGCGCGGAGGCCGCGCGCCAGCAGCTCCATGACGTGCCCGGCCAGCCCGCGTGCGTGTCCATCGCCGTGACGGTGCGGGGCGAGGAGGATCCGCACCGCACCCTGGACCGCGCGCACGCCGCGCTGGTTCGAGCGAAGTCCGAGCGCAAGGCCGGCCCCCCGCACGCCTGAAGCCAGGCTGATGGGTGGGATGGCCTCCGCCTGGCGGTCCGGAGGGCCCGAGCGCCCGAGCGGTGCGTCAATGCCGTGAAAACCCCGAGGGCCCTGGCTATCGAAGGGCTTTTCCGCCCCCGTGGCGCGAGGGTCCCCCCGATGATCCCCTTCTCCGTCCTCGACCTGTCCCCCGTCATCTCCGGGGGCGACGCCGGCCTCGCCCTCCACAACAGCCTGGACCTGGCCCGCCACGCGGAAGCCCTGGGCTACAAGCGCTTCTGGCTGGCCGAGCACCACAACATGACGGGCATCGCCAGCGCGGCCACGTCGGTGGTCATCGGGTACGTGGCGGGGGGCACGAAGACGATTCGCGTGGGCGCGGGCGGCGTCATGTTGCCCAACCACGCGCCGCTCATCATCGCGGAGCAGTTCGGCACGCTGGAGACGCTCTATCCCGGCCGCATCGACCTGGGCCTGGGCCGCGCGCCGGGGACGGATCAGCGCACCTCCGCCGCCCTGCGCCGGGGCCTGGGGGGCGCGGACAGCTTCCCGCAGGACGTGGTGGAGCTGCAGAACTACTTCAAGGACCCGGTGCCGGGGCAGGCCGTGCGCGCGGTGCCGGGCGCGGGCTTGCACGTGCCGCTGTGGCTGTTGGGCTCCAGCACCTTCAGCGCGCAGCTGGCCGCGGCCCTGGGGTTGCCCTTCGCGTTCGCGTCGCACTTCGCGCCCGCGCAGATGATGAGCGCGCTGCACCTGTACCGCACGCAGTTCCGCCCGTCGGACGTGCTCCAGAAGCCGTACGCGATGATTGGCGTGAACGTCTTCGCCGCGGACACGGACCAGGAGGGGCAGCGCCTCTTCACGTCGCTGCTCCAGGCCTTCATCAACCTGCGCCGGGGCCGGCCGGGCCCGCTGCTGCCGCCGGTGGAAAGCATGGACGGTCAGCTCAACGAGATGGAGCTGGCGGAGATCGAACACATGCTGGCGTGCACCGTGGTGGGCTCGCCGGACAGCGTGCGCGACGGCCTCCAGTCCCTCATCGAGCAGACCGGAGCCGACGAGCTGATGGTGACCGCGCAGATCTTCGACCACGCGGCGCGCCTGCGCTCCTACGAGATCGTCTCGCGGGTGCGCGACCAGCTCACGGCCGCTGACACGCGGCCCGCACCGTCCCCGCAAGCCGTGCGATGAGCTGGGCGTCGTGGCTGCCGAAGACGCGGCGCGAGCCGCCCGGCAGCCCCAGCACCAGGTAGTGGGTTTCCTCCACCACGAGCAGCGCGGCCATGGACGCGAAGAGGCCCAGGGCGGTGAGGACGAGCCCCGCCTCGTAGGCGCCCTTCAGCGCCGTCACGCTGACGGACAGCCAGGACAACAGCGGCAGCCCCAGCGCCCCGGCCAGGCCCACCGCGAGCAGGTAGGGCCACACCTTCGGGGTGCGGCGCGCGGTCTCCACCTGGAGCACGTCGCGCAGCGCCCAGCTCTGGCCGCCCACGACGAGCCGCTCGGCGGTGACGCGGACCTGGCCGGCCTGGAAGAGGGAGGGCTCCCCCGAGTCCAACACCGGAGCCACCGGGCGGCGCTCCACTTCACGCAAGGGGACAACGGGACGCAGCACGGTGACGACGGCCATCGGTTCACCCATGGGTGGTCTCCAACAGAGGGAAGTGCGAGCGCAGGAGGGCGCGAAGCTCATCGAGTGGGCTGCCCAGCGCGAAACATGCCCGGGCCCCCTGACACAGGGCGCGGGACACCAGACGCTCGTCCGCGAAGGGCAGGAGGACGACGACGGGCGCGGTGGCGGCGCAGTCCCGAGCGCGTGTCATCACCGGGAGGATGGCCTCCCCGCGCTCCACGTGCGCCAGCACCAGGTCCGGCCGGGCCGCGTCCTCCGCGTCCAGGAACAGGGCGATGCCCAGGTCGCCCAGCACGTCCGCCAGCAGCGAGGCCAGGGACTCATCCGCACCGAGCAGCAAGGCCCGGGTTGTGCGCAGGGACACCACGGTCCCACGTCACAGCAAGCTACATGCCGGAACCACCGTCCCCCGGGGCCACCGCGTGATCACCCGTGGACCGTGGCAATCCGCCAGCCCCCCGTGGCGGATTGCCACGCGGGCCTAGTTCAGGGGGCTCGTGCCTGGAGCGTCGTGCGGCGGCGGGGAGACGTCCCAGGAGGAAGAGCCCGCCCGCGGCAGCTCGAACCAGAACGTGCTCCCCTTCCCGCGCGTGGACGTGACACCCACCCGGCCCCCGTGCCCTTCCACCAGCTTCTTGACGGTCGCGAGCCCCAGCCCGAGCCCTTCGGCGATGGCGCTGCTCCCCTTGACGCGGAAGTACGGCTCGAACAGGGAGGGCAGGAGCTCCGGCGTGATGCCCGGCCCCGTGTCGCTGACGCGGGTGCGAATGAAGGCCCCCGTGTCCTCCACGCGGAGGGTGACCCGCCGGGTCGTCGCATCGCCCATGTACTTGATGGCGTTGCGGATCAGGTTGCCGAGCAGGCTCAGGTAGACGCCGGTGCTGCAAGCCACCAGGACCGGCGGAACGGGCTCGTGACGCAGCTCGATGCCGGCCTGCTCCGCCTCCACCGCGAAGCCGCCCAGCAGGTCGGTGATGATCGCCCGGGGTTCGGCCCGGGCACCGGGATCCGGCCGGGCTCCGGAGCGGGCGAAGTCCAGGAGCGCGCCGGTGATGGCATCCGCCCGTGAGAGGCTCCGGATGATGCGCTTGAAGGGCGCGCGAGAGGATTCCTCCGGGGTCTTGCGCAAGCCGAGCTCGGCGGCCATCCGGGCCGAGGACAGCGGGTTGCGGATGTCGTGCGCGACGCGGCCCGCGAACTGCTCCAGCTCCTCTGCTCGCGCTTCGACGAACTTCGTGTGCGCGTCCGCGAGCGCGCGGCGTCCTTGCAGTTCGCGATGGAGCAACCACGCCACGACCCCGGCCAGGATGCCGCACAGCGCGTGGAGGCTCGTGCTCAGCCACACGGCTTCGCGGCGCGCTTCGCGGATGCGCTCCGCCAGCTCCCGTCCCCGGACCGCGTTCCATTCGATGGAGCGCGTGATGTCCTCAAGGAGGCGCCGGCCCGGGGGTTCGACTTCTTGTTCGAACAGCGCCCCCTCCTCCCCCTCCCGCACGGATGCCGCGTCCGTGCGGGCCTGCTTGACCGCGGCTTCGAAGCGCGACCAGGACTCCTGCACGTCCCGCCTCACCGCCTGCTCGCCCGGGAGCGCCGTCAGATCCAGGTACTCGCTGATGCCCGCCCTCGCCTCCGACAGGGCCGTCTCCAGCTCCCGGTCCAGCTCCCCCCGGTGCATCGGCTCATTGATGAATCGGGCGAGGACCAGCTCGGCCTCCAGCACGGCCCTGCGGACGAGCGCGAGGTGCTCGATGCTCGGCGCCGAGTTGTAGATGATCTCATTCGAGAGATCGCTGATGACCCCGGACGATCGCTGGACGATCCAGCTGGTCACGAAGAAGCTGCCCACGACGGCGGCGAAGGCGAGGAAGAGCAGCTTCCACGACACTTCGGTCCTGGCGGGGCGAGGCGTGGGCATGCCCATTCCATGAGCCCCCGCCGCCCGTGCGGCAACCCGGCGGAGGCTCCCCCACGGACGTTCGTCCGGCCGCCCGGCTGTCAGCCCGCGCGAGGAGACAGCCCGCTCACCGCTCCCGCTCGCGACGATGGATGGTGGACACATCGATGCCCAGCAGCTCCGCGGCGCGGGTCTTGTTCCCGCCGCAGTGCTGGACCATCCAGTGGATGTACTCCCCCTCCAGCTTGCGCAGGGTCCACACGCCCTCCTGAGCCTGGGCGAAGGGCGTGGCCTCCTCCGCCGAGGGCACCGGCGCGTGGGGCCGCAGGTCCTCCAGCGTCACCGTCTCCCGGGGGACGAGCACCACCAGCCGCTCCACCAGGTTCTCCAGCTCGCGCACGTTGCCCGGCCAGGGCATGGCGCCCAGCGCGGCCACCACCTCTGGTGACAGCGACGTCACGCGGGAGCGCGGGTTGCGCGCGCGGGAGCGGGCGGTGAAGTGCTCCACCAGTTGGGGGATGTCCTCCCGGCGCTCCTTCAGCGAAGGCACCCGCAGCGTGACGACGTTGAGCCGGTAGAAGAGGTCCGCACGGAAGCGCCCTTCCCTCACGCGCGCCTCCAGGTCCTGGTGCGTGGCGGCCACCACGCGAACATCCACCGTGCGGCTGGCGTCCGAGCCCACCGCGCGCACCTCGCCGTCCTCCAGGATGCGCAACAGCCGCGCCTGGAGCTCCGTGGGCATGTCGCCAATCTCGTCCAGGAACAACGTGCCGCCGTGCGCCTCCACGAACAAGCCGCGCCGCACGGACGTGGCCCCGGTGAAGGCGCCCTTCACGTGGCCGAACAGCTCGCTCTCCAGCAGCGGCCCCGGCAGCGCGGTGCAGTTGACGGCCACGAAGGGGTTGGACGCGCGCGGGCCCTCGACATGGAGCGCGCGGGCCACCAGCTCCTTGCCGCTGCCGCTCTCGCCCCGGAGCAGCACCGGGGCCGCCGCGTGGGCCACCCGGTCGATGAGCTCGTACAGCCCGCGCATGGGTGCGCTCTTGCCTACCAGCGCGCCCAGGCCGGAACGCTCCTGCGACGCCTGCTTCAGCGCCCGGTGCTCCGTGCGCAGCCGGCGGTCCTCCAGCGCGCGGCCCAGGTACAGCCGCACCTCGTCCAGGCGGAAGGGCTTGGTGAAGTAGTGGTACGCGCCCCGGCGCATCGCCTCCACGGCGCTCTCCACGCCGCCGAAGGCCGTCATCAGCAGCACGGGCAGCTCCGGATCCACCGCGCGGGCGGCGTCCAGCACGTCCAGGCCGTCCACCTTCTCCATGCGCAGGTCGGTCAGCACCGCGTCGTACACGCGCGAGCGGATGAGCGTCAGCGCCTCCTGCCCTCCGGTGGCCAGGTCCACCGTCCAGCCCGCGTCGGCCAGCGGCTCCTGGAGCATGCGCCCCATCTCCACGTGGTCGTCCACCACGAGGATGCGCGCGTCAGACGGCAAGTCGCTCGGCATTTCGTTCCTCTGGGACAGCGCGCGCCACCGGCCACAGCACGGTGACGCGGGTGCCCTGCCCCGGCGTGCTCTCCAGCTCCACCCGTCCGCCGTGGTTGCGCACGACGTGGGCCACCATCGTCAGCCCCAGCCCCGTGCCCTGCCCGCGCTTCTTCGTCGTGAAGAACGGATCAAACACCTGGTTGAGGCGCTCCTTCGGAATCCCGCACCCGTCGTCGCGCACGGTGAGCGCGACCAGGCCCCACGTGCCTTCCTCCGGGCCCACCAGCGCGGAAGCCGAGACCTCCACCGTGCCGCCCTCGCGGCACGCATCACAGGCGTTGAGCGTGAGGTTGAGCAGCACCTGCTGGAGCTGATCCGCGTCCGCCGCCAGCGCCGGCACCGACTCCGGCACGTCCACGCTCAAGCTCACCCGCCGCCGCTCCGCCTCCACCTGCAACAGCTCATGCACGCTCCGGGCAAGCGGCCCCAGCGCCACCGGCCGCACCATCGCGGGCTGCAGGCGGGAGAAGTCCAGCAACTGGCGCAGCGTGCGGCTCACCCGGTCGATCTGCTCGACGATGACGCCCAGCCCCGGCCCTTGAGGATGCGTGGGGCCCAGCTTGCTCTGCACGTACTCCGCCCGGCCGCGCACCACGCCCAGCGGCGTGCCGATTTCATGCGCGATGCCCGCCGCCAGCACGCCCACCGTGGCCAGCTTCTCCGCGCGCAACAGCTGCGTCTCCAGCGCGCGCACGTCGCTGAGGTCCTCCACCACCAGGAGCGCGCGCGTCTCCTCCTTCGGGTCCTCCGCGGTCAGCGGCACCGCGTGCAGGTTGTACGTGCCCTCCTCGCCGAAGAGCGCCAGCGGTTCGCCCAGCAGGCTGCGCGGCCGGTCCTCCTGACGCGCGGACGCCACCAGCGCGGACAGCCGCTCCACCACCGGTGCCGGTGCGCTGGGGAACGCGGACGCCAGCGGCGCACCCGTCACGTTGCCGGGCACGCGCGAGCGCAGGGCCTGGTTGACGGCGCTGATCCGCCCGTCCTCCGTCAGCGCGAGGACGCCGGTGGGCAGATGGTCCAATATCTTCCGCGTCCGGTCATGGAGCGCGGCGAGCTGGGCCGCGTGACGGCGGCTCTCCATTAGCGCCACCGCGCGCCGCCGCGCCAGCACCACGTACACCGCGAAGGCCACCAGGAAGAACGCCACCAGCGCGCCCGCGCCCAACAGCCGCACCACCAGCGACTGCTCGTGCGAACGCAGCGCCGCGGTGGACACCAGCGTCGCCACCGCCCAGTGGCTGCCGCCGCGCATGCGGATGGGCGTGTAGACGGCCACCACCTCCGAGCGCCCCAACCCCAGCCGCTCCGCCTCCTGTTCGGACAGGGGCAGCATGCCGCGCGCGCCGGCCTTCAGCCGGGACACCAGGAACGCGAAGCCCGGCACGCCCGAGTCCTTCTGGCTCGCGCGGCCGAACCACTCCGTCAGGGCCGGGTCGCTCGCGGGCGTGGGCTGGCCGTGCGTGCCCACGAGCAGCATCCGCGCCTCCAGGTCCGACGTGACGATGCGCAGCGGCGCGAAGAACGACTCCGTGTCCACCAGCACCGCCACCGCGCCCTCGGGCTTGCCGTCCGTCGCGGGCAGCGCCGTGGCCAGGATGCGCAGCCAACCGCCGTTGGCCGCGTCCAGGCTGGGCGACGTGGTGAGGTCGCCCGGCGGACGCTGCAACGCGCGGCGCGCCGTGTCGGCCATCTCCGCCACCAGCCCCTCGCGCGACACCTGCGCGTCCGGCTTCCGGTCCAACAGCAGCAGCCGCTCCGCGCCGTCGCCGTCGTACGCCGCGATGGCCTTGTACTGGCCCACCGCCTCCAGCAGCGCGCGCAGCTCCCGGCGGTGCTCCGCCAGGGTCCCCGGCTGGGACATCAGCTCGCCGGCGAAGCGCAGGTTCTTGCCCACCTCCTCCAGCGAGTCCGTGACGCCGCCCACGGCCTCGTCCAACTGCTTCTGCCGGTCCCCCGCGAACTGCTCCACCAGGGTCGTCCGGCTGCGCTTCACGAGGGTCCAGACCCCCACCCCCACGCTCGCCAGCGCGGCGCACAAGAGGAGGATGGGCAGGAGCGTGGACCGCATGGGAGGCCCGCAACCTAACCCGTTGGGTGGTCCCAAGTCCTTGTTTCCAAAAGCCTTTATCCCACCAGCCCTCCGGTACTTGCCCGTTGACGGACCGCGTCGCCGGGTGCTACCTACCGGTCGGTAGGTTAAGTGACCTACCGGTCGGTAGGTGGTTTCAGCCCGGCAGGAGCAGGCAGGCCGGCGAGGGAAGGCACGCATGACACCCACGGGGCGCAAACCGGACGAGGGCGAGCGGTACAGGGCCATCCTGGAGACGGCGGCGCGGCTCATCTGCGAGCGCGGCTACGAGGGCACGTCGATGCAGGAGATCGCCGCCGCGTGCCGGATGACCAAGGCGGGGCTCTACCACCACATCCAGAACAAGGAGCAGCTGCTCTTCGCCATCATGAACTACGGGATGGACGTGTTCGAGGAGCAGGTCCTCGCGCCCGTTCAGGCTGTGGCGGATCCGGTGGAGCGGCTGCGCCAGTGCATGCGGCAGAACATCCACCTCGTGACGAGCGGCCGCAGCAAGGAGGTCATCATCATCCTCCACGAGCACGCCACGCTCACCGGTGAAGCGCGCGAGTACATCGACCGGCGCAAGAAGCGCTACGTGCGCTTCCTGGAGGACGCGTTCGCGGAGGCCAACCGCCTGGGCCGTCTGCGCGGCGTGGTGGACCCCACGGTGGCGGCGTTCTCGTTCCTGGGGATGATCCTCTGGGTCTACAAGTGGTTCAAACCGGACGGGCGCCTCACCGAGGAGCAGATCGCCGACGGCATGGTGGAGCTGCTCTTTCCCTCCGCCGCTTCGGCCGTGAGCGCCCCGGCCCCTTCGGCTGAAGACGCGCCCGCGCTGCGCATGGTGCCGCGCGCCGCTTCCGGTTCCAGCTCCGGTTCTGGAGGAGAGCCCCAGTGAACCGCGCCCGTTGGAGTTCCCTGTCGGAGGCGGTGGCCTCCATCCCGGACGGCGCGTCGATCGCGGCTGGCGGGTTCATGCTCGGCCGCGCGCCCATGGCGCTGGTGCTGGAGCTGGTGGCGCTGGAGAAGCGCGGTCTGCAGCTCATCTCCCTGCCCAACCCGTTGCCGGCGGAGTTCCTGGTCGCGGGCGGGTGCCTCAAGCGCGTGGAGCTGCCCTTCGGCGCGCTGGTGCTGGAGAACCGCGTGCGTCCCCTGCCCTGCCTCAAGCGGGCCATCGAGGCGGGCGAGATTGAATGGCGCGAGCACGACGGCTACCGCGTGGTGCAGCGGCTGCGCGCGGCGTCCATGGGGCTGCCCTTCATCCCCGCGCCGGACTCGGACGTGTCGGAGCTGGCGGAGGTGGACGCGCCGCGCACGGTGGAGGATCCGTTCACGGGCCGCCGCGTGCCGGTGGAGCCCGCGTACTACCCGGACGTGGCGCTCATCCACGCCCGGGCGGCGGACGACAAGGGCAACCTGCTGATCGAGGACCCCACCACGGACCTGCTCGTCGCGGGCGCCGCGAAGCGGATCATCGCAACGGTGGAGGAGCGCGTGCCGAAGCTGTCGCGCGTCACCATCCCCGCCTTCCAGGTGGAGCGCGTGGTGCTCGCCCCCGGCGGTGCGCTGCCCACGGGCTGCCTGGGCCAGTACCCGCATGACGACGCGATGCTCGCGGCCTACCTGGCCGCGGCGGATGCGGGCGACGCGAAGGGCTTCCTCATGTCGCTGCGCGCGACCCGGAGCGCGGCATGATGACGACGACGGTGGACGCGACGCCCGCGGAGACGGTGGTGTCGCTGCTGGCGCGAGAGATTGAAGACGGCTCGGTGGTGGCCACGGGTGTGGCGTCTCCGCTGGTCATCCTGGCCATCGCGGTGGCCCGGGCCACGCATGCGCCGGGGCTGACGTACCTGGCGTGTGTCGGTTCGTTGGATCCTGAGCTGCCGGAGCTGTACCCGTCGTCCGAGGACCTGCGCTACCTGGACGGCCGGTCCGCGGAGGTGAGCATCGCGGACCTGTTCGACCATGCCCGGCGCGGCCGGGTGGACACGGTCTTCTTTGGCGCGGCGGAGGTGGATCCGGCGGGCCGCACCAACATGACGGCGTCCGGCACCTTGGAGAAGCCGCGGACCAAGTTCCCTGGTGTCGCGGGCGCGGCCACGCTGCGCCAGTGGGTGAAGAACCCGGTGCTGCTGGTGCCCCGGCAGTCGCGCCGCAACCTCGTTCCCCAGGTCCAGGTGGCCACGACGCGCGACCCCAGCCGTCCGGTGCGGCTCATCTCCGACCTGGGCACGTATGAGCTGGGCGGGCCCCGTGGGGCGCGGCTGTTGGCGCGTCACCCGTGGGCCACGGTGGACGGCATCGCAGAGCGGACCGGCTTCGAGTTCGCAGTGCCGGACGCGCTGCCCGTCACCTCCCTTCCGGACGCGCGCACGGTGTCGGCCATCCGCGCGCTGGACCCCCGCAACCTGCGCGACGCGCTCGTCGGCGGCTGAAACACATCTCCCCAATCTTCAAGCCACACGGAAAAGAGGCACCGCATGGAAGCCGTCGTTCTTCGCCAGTTCGGGAGTGCAGAGAACCTGCGTCTGGAGACCGTGCCGATTCCCCGGCCGGGCAAGGGCGAGGTGCTGCTGAAGGTCCACGCGTGCGGCGTCTGCTACCACGACGTCATCAACCGCCGAGGCAACCTGCCCCGCACGCACGTGCCCGCCATCCTGGGGCACGAGGCCGCGGGCGAGGTGGTGGAAGTGGGTCCGGACACGGTGGGCTGGAAGGTGGGCGACCGCGCGGCGACGCTGCAGCGCATGTCCTGCGGTGAGTGCGCGCTGTGCCTCGCCGGCCGCAACAGCCTGTGCAAGACGGACAACCGCTTCTTCGGCGAGGAGCTCCAGGGCGGCTACGCGCAGTTCATGGTGGCCCCGGTGCGAGGCCTGGGCCGCGTGCCGTCCGACCTGCCCTGGGCGGTGGCCGCGACGGTGTGCTGCACGCTGGGCACCGCCGTGCACACGCTGCGCACGCGGGCGAAGGTGAAGGCCGGTGAGACGGTGCTCATCACGGGCGCCAGCGGCGGCGTGGGTCTGGCGGCCGTGCAGCTGGCCAAGGTGGACGGGGCGCGCGTCATCGCCATCACGTCCGGCGAGGCGAAGGTCGCGGCCCTCAAGGAGGCTGGCGCGGATGAGGTGATTGTCTCGCGCGGCCTGGACTTCGGGTCGGAGGCGCGCAAGCGCACGCAGGGCCAGGGTGTGGACGTGGCGGTGGAGATCGTCGGCAGCGCCACCTTTGAGCAGACGCTCAAGGCCATGGCGCCCGGTGGACGCGTGGTGGTGGTGGGCAACCTGGAGTCCGGGGTGGTGAACCTCAACCCGGGCCTGGTCATCGTGAAGGAGCTGGAGATTCTGGGCGCGTACGCGACCACGCGCGAGGAGCTGGACGAGTCGCTGCGGCTGACGGCCAAGGGCCTCGTCCGTCCCTTCGTGTCGGAAGAGGTGGCGCTGGCGGACGCGGGCCGCGCGCACTTCCGGCTGGAGAACCGGGAAGTGGCGGGCCGGCTGGTGCTGGTGCCCCCCGCGGCGTGAGGCCGTCTGGATTCGTGACCTTTTGATTTTGAGGAGCTCCCCATGAAGAAGCGGGTTGGAATCGAAGCGCTGGCGGTGGCGGTCCCCCGGCGGTACGTGGACATCGAGGACCTGGCGCGGGCGCGCGGCGTGGACCCGGCGAAGTTCACCGCGGGCCTGGGCGCGAAGGAGATGGCGGTCAACGACCCGGGCGAGGACTCCGTGTCGCTGGCGGCCACGGCGGCCGCGCGGCTCATCCAGCAGCAGGGCGTGGACACCTCCAAGCTGGGCATGCTGGTCGTGGGCACGGAGACGGGCGTGGACCACTCCAAGCCCATCGCGTCGCACGTGCACGGTCTGCTGAAGCTGCCGCGCGGCATGCGCACGTTCGACTCGCAGCACGCGTGCTACGGCGGCACGGCGGGCCTGATGGCGGCGGTGGAGTGGATTGCGTCCGGCGCGGCGGCGGGCCGCTCCGCGCTGGTGGTGTGCACGGACATCGCGCGCTACGGCCTGAAGACGGCGGGCGAGCCCACGCAGGGCGGCGGCGCGGTGGCGCTGCTGGTGTCGGAGACGCCGGACCTGCTGGCGGTGGACGTGGGGCTCAACGGCGTGAGCACCGCGGACGTGTACGACTTCTGGCGTCCGGTGGGCCGGCGCGAGGCGCTGGTGGACGGTCACTACTCCATCACCTGCTACCTGGACGCCATGGCGGGCGCGTACCGGGGCTGGCGCGAGCGCGCCATGGAGCAGGGGCTGGTGCGGTGGGATTCGAAGCTGCCCAGCGAGCAGCTGGCGCGCATCCTCTACCACGTGCCCTTCTGCAAGATGGCGCGCAAGGCGCACGCGCAGGTGCGGCTGTGCGACCTGGAGGACTCCGGCAACGGGCCGGCCACGCCCGAGGCGCGCGACGAGGCGGCGAAGTCGCAGGCCAGCTACGACGCGCAGGTGGCGAAGTCGCTGGGGCTGAACGCGCGGGTGGGCAACGTCTACACGGCGTCGCTGTACCTGGCGCTCGCGGGCCAGCTGCACGCGGAGGGCGCGGCGCTGGCGGGCCAGCGGATGGGCCTCTTGTCCTACGGCAGCGGTTCCTGCGCAGAGTTCTACACCGGTGTCGTGGGTGAGAAGGCCGCGGAGCGCATGGCCCGCGCGGACCTGGACACGGTGCTGGCGAAGCGCGAGCGCGTGTCGGTGGAGGAGTACGAGCGGCTGATGAACCTGCCCTACGACGCGCCGGAGGCGATTGCCCCGGAGCCGGGCACGTTCCGGCTGGCGGAGATCCACGAGTTCCGCCGCAAGTACGCGGGGGCGTAGGCCGCACCTGTTCCACGGTCGTTCCCACGGGCGATGCGCGCTTTGCGGCGTGCATCGCCCGTCTGCTTTTCATGGGCATGGTCCCGAACCGGTTTGATAGGGTTTGGGGGCAGCGCAGGGGCCGGGCTGCCAACACGGGGGTTGCCATTGAACGCGGAGCGATTGCGGCGGCTGTTCGCCAGGGCCTTGAAGGCAACGCTGGCCACGCCGCTTGTGATTGCCGGATGCCACGGCGAACGGCACGTAAAGCCGGACGTGCCCGCTGGCCGGCTGGCGACGAACTACCGCCGGATCCGGTGCGCGGAGGCTCCTCCGAGGGAGGGATATCCCTTCTACAACGCGGTCCCCGGAATCGACAGGGCGTGGATGGTGCCCGTGCCGGACTTCGTCGAGGTGAGGCGGTATTCGTACACCTGGGAGCTCGTCGCCGACACGTCAAAGCCCCGACGACCCGGTGGAGGGCAGCCAGCCCGTGCCGAGAGGAAGCGAATCCCTGGCTCCCAGTCCGTCTTCACCACGGGAAACGCTTGCGAGACGGCCGTCAACAAAGAGGCCTGTGTGGAAGCGCGCCAGTCGCTGGACGACGGAGGCATGGAAGGCTTTGGAGGTAAGTGTCTTGGCGACGCCCTTTCGACGTGTAGCTCCTATTACGTGGTGACCACCCGGGGCGACGACGTGAGGATCTTCAGGTCGAGGGATTCGCTCAAACAGGTGCTGGGTGCCATCGAGCAGGCGGAGGAGGCCGCACTCCTGGCATTCGCGGCCGGCTACGAGGTCTGCTCCTCCACCGAGGCCCCGCCATGGGTCGGCGTCAATCCCGACGAGGGCTTCACGATCCTGGAGGAACTGGGCGTTGATTGTGACCAGAAGCAGTCATGGCTGTCCCGGAAGCCGGTGCGCATCTCGTCCTCGGGAGAGGTGGTCGAGCACAAAGCCTTCAAGGTCAAGTACGGCGACACGGGCTGCTATCCCGGCAGAAGGCCCGTGGGACTCCAGGAGGCACAGGCTGAGGACTGCGAGGACGCCCGGGGCGCCTGGTTCGCCAATGCCGCCCGGCTGGAGGCTGCGTCCGTCGACGCCTTCCTCCGGCTGCGCGAGGAGCTGGCCCTGCACGGTGCGGGTCAGGCGTTGCAGGACGCGGCGCTCGCCAGCGCGCAGGACGAGGTCCGGCACGCGGAGGTCACCACCCGGCTCGCGCGTCACTTCGGGGCCGAGCCTCCCCTGCCCTCCGTGGCCGACGTGCCGTTGAGGTCCTTGCGCGAGGTGCTGCTCGACAACGCCGTGGAGGGGTGCGTGCGGGAGACCTACAGCGCGCTGCTGGCCCACCATCAGGCGCTGCACGCGGAGGACGCGGAAATCCGCGAGGCCATGGCACGCATCGCCGACGATGAGACCCGACACGCGGGCCTGTCCTGGGACATCGACGCGTGGGCCACGCCCAACCTGTCCACCGAGGCACAGGCCGTCCTCCACGAGGCCCGGCGGCAGGCCATCGCGGTGCTGCGCGCGGAGGTGGCCGTGCCGCTCGACCCCGAGCTCACCGCCGACGCCGGACTGCCCTCGCCCGACGTCGCCTCGGCGCTGCTCGACTCACTGGAGCAGTCGCTCTGGGCCTGAGGCGCTCACAACCCCAGGAAGGTGAGCACCGCCGCCAGGTCCTCGTCCGACAGGGCCTCCCGGCTGTAGAGCGGCATGGTGCCGCCGACGCCGAAGAAGCTGCCATGACGCAGCTTCTCGATGACCACCAGCCGCCGGGGAATGCCGGGGAAGAGCGCGTCGTAGTCGTCCGTCACCTCCGGCAACACCGACGCGAACGTCGTCAGCCGCCCCTCCCCTGTGTGCGTGGCCCCATGGCACGTCTGGCAGGCGGCGCGGTACACGGCGACTCCCCTTCCAGCATCACCAGCCGGCACGTCCTGGATGTCCTTCACCACCGTGAAGGGCAGCGCGGGTGCGTCCGCGTCCGGGCTGATCCGCACCAGGTATTCGTACAGCGCCCGCGCCTTGGGATCCTCCCGCGTGAGGGGGGACACGCCGCGCATGAAGCCCAGGTAGCAGAAGTTCACCGCGCTCAGCAGGTCCGTCTCGTAGCCGCCCCACCACGTCTCGCGGAACGCCACGTTCTCCAGCGGGTAGCCCGCGAGCATCCGGTCCGGATCGGGCATGGCGCTCGTGGCGTGGCAGGTCGCGCAGGAGAAGCTGTTGAACTGGCTGTCCGACAGCCGGGCATCCTGGAACAGCGTCTCACCGAACTCCGCCGCGGGCGTCGCGCCGCCACAGCCCGCCAGCAGCGCGCCCAGCCCCCAGAGCCACCTCATGGCCGGCTCCGCAGCAGCGCCACCGAGTCCGGGAAGAGCCCCACCTGGACCGTCTTCACCACCCGCCGCTCCTCCAGCGACACGACGTGGAGCGTGCCCGGCCCCACGTGGTCGCCCTCGCAGACCACGAGCGCATGGCGCTCATCCGGCGTCAGCATCAGCTGGTGCACGTTGAGGCAGCCGCTGGGCGACAGCGGAATCTCCCCGGGCACCGCCTCCGGATGGGCTGCATCGATGATGGCGATGGAGTCCACCGACTGGTACGGCATGTAGAGCGTGCGCCCGTCGGACGTGAAGGCACCGAACATCGGCGCGCCCTGCAGCCACACCGTGCGCTGGGGATCCATCGTGAGCGTCTCCGGATCCAGGTACTGCACCGCGCGGCTCGCGAGCGAGCTGACCCACACCGCCCCTGTCGTGGGCGACACCGTGAGCGCATAGGGCTGGTGAAGGGGCCGCACGGCCGTGCCGGTGTTGGCCGCCACCTTCACGCGGCTCACCGGGCGGTCCGCCTGCTCCAGGTCCACGATGGCCACCTCGTCCGACCAGCAGGCGACGTAGGCACGGCGTCCATCCGGTGACAGCCGGACCGCGTGGGGCGCGGGACAGACGGGCACCATCGCCGTGCGCGTCATCGTCCGCGCGTCGAGGATGGCCATCCGTGAATCCATCTCCGCTTCCGTGCCTCCCCGCCGGGCCACCTCCGCGATCTTCAGCAGGTCGAAGTGCGTCTGGAAGAGCGTCCGCCCGTCCGCGCTGAGGATGACGTCGCCCGGGTTGGGATCCACGCGCGCGGACCCCACGACGGCGTGGGTGGCCGCGTCCAGCTTGAGGCAGTAGCCATCCGCCTTCCCCGAACCATGCGTCCCGTGCGGTCCGGATCCGGAGCCGGGCACATAGTTGGAGATGCCCACGTAATAGAAGTCACCCTCCGGCGAGACGACCGAGTGGTGCGGCCCCTCCAGCTCCACCGGGTTGAGCCCCACCGGGACGCGCGCCAGCTCACCCCAGGTGGGAGACTCCATCCCGTCCAGGTCCAACAGGCTGAGGGTGTCCTCCAGGTTGTTGGTGATGATCAGCCGCCCGGCGGGCCCCACGGGAGGCAGCGGCGCGGACACCGGCCACGGCGCTTCGACGCCGTACTCCAGCTCCGGCACCTGGACCGGCCCCATGTCCGTCTCACCACAAGCCCCGAGCACGCCCACCGACAGGGCGAGCAGCAGCCAGGACCGCGCCCCGACAGCGCGCTTCGTACGAGGCAGTGAGACCGTCATGACCTGCGGCTCCGCGCCAGCGCGTCCCTTCTGGAACGGCGCCCCCACACCGTCGCGAGCACCAGGAGCGCGCCCGGCACCAGGCCCGGCGACGCGGCGCAACCATCCGGGGACGCTGGCGCCACGGGCTGCTCGGAAGGGCCTGCGTCCTGCGTGGGCCCCACGCCCCCGTCCGGAGCCGCGCCGTAGAGCTGCGCCAGCTGCGGCCACAGGGCCGGACACCGCTGCTGCACGGGCGTCGCGGCGGGACACAGGTGCGCGCCCTGCACGTCGCCGAGCTTGAACATCGGCTCCCAGGTCGTGCCTTCGTCCGCGCTCTTCGCCAACGCCCAGCCGCCCGTCCAGCCCGAACCACAGCCATAGAGCGTCCCGTTCCGCTTCAGCGCGCAGGCGTTCCCGTTCGGCTCCGCGAGCTCCGTGAAGGGCCCGTCATCCTGCCCACGGAAGAGGCGGGTCGTCGTGGAGACCCAGACCGTGCGCCCGTCCGGGGACGCCTCCACGCTGGAGATGCGCTCGTAGGTGTCCATCACCGACGTCAGCGTGACGCCACCGTCCGTGCTCTTGAGCAGCCAGTCGCGACCCTGGGCGGAGATCTTCGCCCACAGCACGTCCGGTGACGCGTCGCTCACGCGCAGCAGCACCAGGTCATACGGGAGCTTCAACGCGGTGAGCGGCTGGGGCAGCCGCGTCCAGACGCGCCCGCCGTCATCGCTGCGCGCCAGGAACTGGCCTTCCGCGTCCTGGCCCGACGCGTAGAGGCGCAGCGGATCCGACGCGGCGATGCGGATGGCCGAGTAGCGGGAGCCCGGCGTCGGCGCCAGCGCCTGGACCCAGGACTCCCCGCCGTCCTCGGAGCGGTACAGCCCGTTGTTCAGGGACGGCCGCCCCGTGCTGACGTACAGGAACCGCTCGTCCGTCGGGTGCACCGCCAACCCGGTGACCCACGTGTCTTTGAAATAGGTATGCGGCGCCCACGAGCAGCCGCTGTCGTCGGAGCGGATCAGCGCGCTCCCCGTGGCGGCCATGATGGCCCCGCCGGACAGCCAGAAGTAGCGCTCCGGACGCCAGATGGCGATGCCCATGCCCTCCGGGCAGATCCACCGCCAGGTCGTCCCCTGGTCGCGGGAGATGAGCGCGCCGGAAGCGTCACCCATGATCCAGTCGTCCTCGTGCCCGCGGCGCACGCTGATGCTGCTCGCCTCGTCGGGCATGCCCCAGTGCGCCCCGGCCGGAGCCGCCCACAACGACAGGAGCAGCGGCAGCATCCAGGACAGGAGGATGGATGTCTTCTTCACGGTGAGGCTCCAGCGAGGAGAGGAAACAACGAGCGGCCGCTCCCGGATGCGCTCCGGGGCACGGCCGCTCGCGTGGGGGAAACGCTTAGTTGGGCGCGTTGCGGTACTCGAAGTCCTCGAGCGTCATCAGGTAGTCCTTCTTGTCCTCGCGGTACCGGAAGCAGTAGCGCGTCGGGTAGAGGCCGGAGACCTCCATCGCCGGAGGCGCCTTGATGGGGCGGCAGTCCTCGGCGGGCTTGCTCTTGGCGAAGCCGCCCTCGACGACGGTCTCGAAGTACGTGATGTGGCCGTCGTAGGCGCCGTAGACGAACGCCTGCGTGAAGGGCTCGCCGTTGAAGGGCGACTCGGCGATGTCCGCCAGGTGGTTGCCCATGCGCGCGGACACGCCCTTCTGGTTCTCGAAGCCCGTCGGGTAGAAGGGCGCCGGCGGATCCTTGATGGCCTTCGCGTAGTCGTTGCAGTCCGTGTAGACGCCGCACGGACCGGTGCGGATGAAGTTACGCGTCACGAAGTCCTGCATGAAGAAGTGCAGGTCGAAGTGCCCCTTGTCGAACGCGCCGATGGGGCCGTGGCCCCGGCCCTGCCAGTTGAACATGATCCACTGGAAGGGGACGTCCTTCATCTTGGGGAACCAGAGCACGCGCTCGTGGCCGCCGTTGCACTCCTTCTCCGGATCCGTCACGCCGTCGTTGTTCATGTCCCAGCACGTCTGCCCGTCGTTCGTCGGCAGGTGGGGCAGCATGGGCAGCGTGTCCATGGCGGCCTGATCCACGGTGACGCCAATGGCCTTCACGGAGCCGTCCGCGTTCTTGTGGATGATGGACTGCACGTAACCGTCGCCAAACGACACGCGGTTCTCCATCAGGTCGCACGTGCCGCGGTACGCGCCGTCCTTCAACCGCTTGGACAGCTCCTTCTCGGAGACCTTCTGGACCTTGTTGTCGACACAGGCGTCGACGGTCTCCCCTTCATCGGAACAGCCGGCCATGCCCAGCAGGGCCGCACCCAGGATCCACGGACTCAGACGATGAAACACGGTTGCACTCCTTGTGAACGAAACGAGATGAACGAAGCAGAAGCCCTGGCTCAGGCGCGCAGGGCGGACGACAGCGAGCCCACGAGCGCGTCGAGCCCGTGGCTGAACAGGGTGTAGTGATTGCCTTCCAGCTCCACGAGCTGGCCGCCCGAGGTGAGCCGCAGCCACGCCTCCGCGTTCTGCCGCGAGGCGCCTCCGGGCTGCGCGCCCCGGCAGAACCAGACGCGGCCGGCGTAGGGCCGGGCCTGGTACGCGGTGAGGGCGCGCATGTTCGCCTTGAACACCTCCGCGTGCGCCCCCAGCGTCGCGCGGTCGAGCTCCGGAGCGATGGCCTCCTGCGCCCGCAGGTCCTCCACCACGCGCTCCAGCACCGCGTCCGCGGGCAGGGCCCGCAGCGCGCCGGCATCCACCGAGACGCGGCGGGCCGACAGGGCGCCCAGGTCCTCGGCGAAGCGCGCCATCAGCGCCGCCTCGTCCATGGCGTCCCCGCCCTGCCCCGCTGGCGGGACGAGCACGTCGATGAGCGCGAGCGTGGAGACGGTGTCCCCCGCCGCCTGGAGCTGGCGCGCCATCTCGTAGGCGACGACGCCGCCCATGGACCACCCGCCCAGGTGATACGGGCCGCGCGGCTGCACGTCGCGCAGCGCCTCCAGGTACGCGGCGGCCATGGCCTCGATGGACCGGGCCGGCGCGCCGGGCGGCACCTGGATCCCGAAGACGGGCTGATCCGTCCCCAGCTTCCGCGCCAGCTCCGCGTAGCAGAGGACGCTGCCTCCCACCGGGTGCACGAGGAAGAGCGGAGGCCGCGTGCCCGCGGGCTGGATGGGCACCAGCGCGCCACGCCCCTCGCGCCGCGGCGCCTCCGGCCCGGCCAGGGACTCGGCGAGCAGCGCGATGGTGGGCATCTCGAAGAGGGTCGCCAGCGGCAGCTCCCGGCCCAGCTCCTGGCGCAGCCGCGCCATCAGCCGCACCGCGAGCAGCGAGTTGCCGCCCACCTCGAAGAAGTTGTCGTGGACGCCCACGGGCCCCGGCAAGAGCCCTTCCCAGAGGCCGGCCAGCGTCTTCTCCAGCCCGGTGCGCGGCGGCACCTTGACGCCGGTCTGCTTCGGCTGCTGCGTGCCCTCCAGGGCCGGCAGCGCGCCGCGGTCCACCTTCCCGTTCGCGCTGAGCGGCAGCGAGTCCAGCGTCACGAAGGTCTGCGGCACCATGTACTCCGGCAGCTTCGTCCGCAGCGCCTCGCGCAGCGCGTCCAGCGCCGGGGGCGCCTCCGCGTCCAGCACCACGTAGGCCACGAGCCGCTTGTTGCCCCGCTTCTCTCCCACGGCGGACGCGACGGCGGCGCGCACGCCCGGGTGCTGGAGCAGCGCGTTTTCAATCTCGCCCAGCTCGATGCGGAAGCCCTGGACCTTGACCTGGAAGTCCTCGCGGCCCAGGAACTCGATGTCGCCGGACGGCAGGAAGCGGCCCAGGTCTCCCGTGCGGTACAGCCGCTCGCCCGTCAGCGGGTGGCGGATGAAGCTTCCGCGGGTCTTCTCCTCGTCCCGCCAGTAGCCGCGCGCGACGCCCACTCCGCCGATGAAGATCTGCCCCGGCACCCAGGTGGGGCACGGCATCAGCGCGTCGTCGAGCACCAGCATCTGCTGGTTCAGCATCGCCTTGCCGTAGGGGATGCTGGGCCAGGCGGGGTCCACGTCGCCAATGGGGTACACGATGGACCAGATGGCCGCCTCGGTGGCGCCGCCCATGCTGTAGACGGCGGCATTCGGCGCCACGGCGTGGATGCGCTCCGGCAGCGACACCGGGATCCAGTCGCCGCTCATCATCACCGTCTTCAGCTGGGGCCACGTCTCGCCCAGGCCCGCCAGGTGGTCGGCCATCATCTCCATCAGCGCCGGGACGCTGTTCCACACCGTCACGCGGTGCTCGCGCACCAGGTGGAGCCAGCGGCCGGGCTCGCGCAGCTCGCCGGGCTCCGGGATGACCAGCGCGCCACCCGCGGCCAGCAGGCCGAAGACGTCCCACACCGACAGGTCGAAGTTCATCGCGGACAGCGCGAAGCCCCGGCTGTCCGCGCCGACGCCGTAGCGCGTGTTGACGTCCAGCAGCGTGTTGAGCGCCGACCGGTGTTCAATCATCACGCCCTTGGGGTGCCCCGTGGAGCCGGACGTGTAGATGACGTAGGCCAGGTCGTCCGGACGCTGCACGCTCGGCAGCGCGTCCGCGGACGGCCGCTGCGCCTCCGGCCCGTCGATGGCCAGCACCGCGCTGGGGTCCACGCCCGAAAGCTCCAGCTTGAGCCAGGACTGGGTGAGCACCTGCCGGGCTCCCGTGTTCTCCAGGAGGTAGCGCAGGCGCGCCGGAGGCAGGTGCGAGTCAATGGGCACATACGCGGCGCCGGACTTGAGGACGCCTAGCGCGGCGACGACCTGCTCCCAGCCCTTCTCCATCACCAGGGCCACGAGCGCGTTGGGTCGGGCCCCCTGCTCGCGCAGCCAGTGCGCGACGCGGTTGGAGGCGGCGTCCAGTTCGCCATAGGTGAGCGTGCGGCGCGAGGTGAAGACCGCGGGCTGGTCCGGCTGGAGCGCGGCGGCCCTCACGAACGGCTCGTGCATCAGGCCCTGCGCCACGGGTGCGGCCGTCGCGTTGGCCTCCCGGCGGACGTCCAGCTGCTCCGGAGGCACCAGCAGCCGGGTGCGCTCCGTCCATGCGGCGGGCTCCGCCGCCAGCCGCGTCACCAGGCCCGAGTAGGCCTGGAACATGGCGTCGATCATCCCCGCCGGGAACAGCTCCTCCACCACGTCCCAGTTGAGGACGAGTCCACCGCCGTCCTCCACCACCTGGTGATCCAGGAACACCTGGGGCGTGCGGATGCTGCTGTGGATCTCCTCGCCGCCCGTGCCCATGGTGAGCAGGTGCTGGGCCAGGCCGGCCGGAGCGGCGTCGCCTTCGCGCGAGTGGAAGTTGATGGTGCTCGCGTAGACGACGGGCATGCGGGCGCGCCGCATGTCGCCGTCGCGGCGGTTGAGCTCACGCAGCACGCGCACGCCGCTGAACGACGCGTGGTCCAGGTCGTTCCACAGCTGCTGCTGGAGCCGCTGCGCCCGCGAGGCGATGGACTCCGCGCGCTCCACCTGCACCTCCAGCAGCGTGGTGGCGCTGAAGTTGCCGAGCACCCGGTCCACATGCGGGTGCAGCGGCACGCGGTTGAAGAACAGCACGTTGAGCGTGAAGGCGCGGCTGCGGCCCCAGGTGGCCAGGACCTCCGAGTAGGCCGCGCACATCACCATGGAGGGCGTGACGCCCGCCTCGCGCGCCAGCTCCTTGAAGCGCGCCCACTGCGCCTTGGGCAGCCGGAACGAGCGGTGCGTGAAGCGCGGCAGCTCCAGCGTGCCCGGGTGGCGGGCCATGGGGAGCTCCGGCGCGGGCGGCAGCTTGGGGACGCGATCGAGCCAGTACTTCTCCGCGGCGGCGTACGCGGGGCCAGACTCCAGCGCCTGCACGCCCAGCACGTAGTCGCGGAAGGTGATGTCGATGGGCCGCAGCGCCCCGGCGCCCTCGCGGTACACGGCGGACCATTCCTTGAAGAGCAGCGACGTGCTCCACGCATCCACCACCAGGGCGTCGAAGCCCAGGTGCAGCCGCGTGCGCTCGCCATCCAGCCGCGTGGCCCGGACGTCGAACAGCGGGAAGCGGTCCGTCTGGAAGACCTGGGTGGCCATCTCCGTGCGCAGCGCCGCGAGCGCGCGCTCGACCTGGGACGCGTCCTGGCCCCGCAGGTCCACCGTGCGGATGACGAAGGACGGCACCGTGGGCAGCACCCGCTGCTGCCCGTCCGGCGTCACCACCGCGCGCAGCATGTCGTGGCGCTGGATGACGACGTCCAGGCTCGAGCCCAGCCGCTCCAGGTCCACGCCCAGCAGGTCCACCTCCAGGAAGAAGTAGGTGGACACGCCGCCCAGCTCGAAGGAGCGGGTGCGGCCCAGCAGGTACGCCTGCTGGAGGTCCGTCATGCCGATGGGCTGGTGGCGCCCTTCCCCGTCATGCACGAGCACCTCCACCGGGGCCGGCTCCGCGCTCGCGGTCCGCGCCGGCTCCGCCGCGCTGCTCGCGGGAGGCGCCTCCAGCGACAGCTGACCGAGGATCTCCGAGCAAAGGGCCTTGAGGCTCGCGCCCGCCAGGAGCCCGCCGAGCGACAACGCCACGTTCAGCTCGTTGGCGACCGCGCTCTTGAGTTCCAGCGCCATCAGCGAGTCGAAGCCCGCGTGCGCCAGCGGCGCGTCCACGTCCACGTCCGCGGCGGACGCGCGCAGGATGACGGCGACCTGGGAACGCAGCCACTCCACGAGCCGGGGCGTGCGCTGCGCCACCGGCAGGCGCGCGAGCACGTCCCGCAGGCCCGACGAAGCAGGGCGCGCGGCGCTCGCCGACGGCGTGACTTCCGCGCGCGTCACCTTCTGGAGCGCCTGGACCGTCGTGCGCTTGAGCAGCGCTCCTTCGGCGCGCAGGAAGACGCGGCCCTGCGCGTCCGCCACGTCCACGTCCGCGACAATCGTCGTGTCCCCATCCTTCCAGGGGCGCAGCCGCACGTGGGCCCGGGTCGCGGTCGCCGGAGTGGCGGGACCGACGACGAAGCGGGCGACCTCGACGATCATGTAGATGGCGTCCTCGGGCACGTCGCCCGGCAGGCACGCGAAGACCGCCTGGAAGAGCGCGTCCACCAGGCCCGGATGGACGCGGTAGCCCTCCGCCTCCTTCGCGTCGGGCGCGCGCATCGTCGCGAGCGCCTCGCCCTCGCGGAAGCGGACCTGCTCAATCCACCGCGCCGAGTGCCCGAGCACCAGCTGGCGCTTCTCCATCCGCGCGTAGAACTCCGCGCCGTCCAGCGTCCGCGTGCAGCGCGCGAGGATGGCGTCCGCGGACTCCAGGCCCTTCTCCTCCTGGGCCTCCGCGAGCCGTCCCTCCACGTGCACCGCCCAGGCGCTGGAGTCCTCCGAGGCCCCCGGCGGCAGGCTGTGGAGCGCGAAGCCACGCTCGCCCTTCGCGTCCGGTGGCTCCACCACCAGGTGCGCGACGCGCGTCTCGTCGTCGTCCATGAGGAGCCCGCGCCGGACCGACAGGCCCTCCACGCGGCAGGCTCCGGCGCCCGGCGTCAGCGCGTGCCAGGACTGGAGCGCGGCCTCCAGGAAGACGCCCACGTTCACCACCCGCATCCCGCCCATCCGGCAGTCCGCCAGGCACGGGTGCTGGGCCGCGTCGTACCGCACGCGGAACTGCGCCGCGGGCAGCGGCGACGGCAGCCGGTTCCCCAGCAGCGTCGTCGAGGCGGTCTCCTCCCGCACCGGGGCCGAGGACCGGGCCGCGGTACCGGGCGCGGGGGCGGCGTACCAGTACCGCTTCCGGTCGAAGGTGTACGTCGGCAGCGGGACCCGCCGCGGCTCGAGGCCCGCGTGCAGGTGGTCCCACTCCAGGTCGGCGCCACGTGTGTACAGGGCGCCCGCGCTCTCCAGCATGGAGCGCTGCGCGGACAGCCCCTTGCGCATCGAGGGCAGGAAGGCGCGGTCCCCCGCGGGCGCGTAGCGCTTCACCATGCCGATGAGGTGGGGCGCGGGGCCCACCTCCACGAAGGTGTCGAAGCCGTTCTCGAACAGCCACTCCATGCTGGCCTGGAAGCGCACGGCCTCGCGGGCGTGGTCGCGGAAGTAGCGCGGCCCCAGCGTGCCGGCGTCCACGGGCCGGCCCGTCAGATTGGAGATGAGCGGGAGGGACGGCTCATGGAACGTGAGCCCGGACGCGGCCTGCTCCAGCGCGTCCAGCATCGGATCCAGCAGCGGCGAGTGGAACGCCTGCGAGACGTTGATGCGCTTGTGCTTGTGACCCTGCGCCATCAGCGCCTGGAGCACCTGCTCCACGGCGTCCACCTGGCCGGAGATGACGATGTTGTCCGGCGCGTTCACCGCGGCCACGGACACGCGGTCGGCCTTCCCCTCCAACGCCGCCCGCACCTCGGCCTCGCTGGCGAAGACGGACGCCATCGCGCCCGCCGCCGGGAGCGCCTGCATGAGCGCGCCGCGCACGGCGAGCAGCGCCACGGCCGCCTCGGGCTCGAAGACGCCCGCGACGCAGGCCGCGACGTACTCACCCACGCTGTGGCCCAGCACCGCGGCAGGCACGACGCCCCAGCTGCGCCAGAGCATGGCGAGCGCGTACTCCACGGAGAAGAGCGCGGCCTGGGTGTAGCGGGTCTGATCCAACAGCCCCGCCGTGAAGCCCTCCCCGCGCAGGAGCGTGAGCAGCGGCACGTCCCAGTGGGACTTCAGCGCCTCCGCGCAGCGGTCCAACGCCTGCCGGAACACCGGCTGCGAGGCGTGCAGCTCCACCGCCATGCCCGGGAACTGGCTGCCCTGGCCGGTGAAGAGGAAGGCCACCTTCGGCCCCTGCCCCACCTGCGCGCGGCCCAGGGACGCACCCGCCGGCAGCTCCCCCGCCGCGATGGCGGACAGCGCGTGCTGGAGCGACTCCAGGTCGTCCACGGGCAGCGCCACGCGCTCCGCGAACCGGGCCCGGCCGGTGTTCACGCTGAAGCACACGTCTTCCAGGAGCAGGTCGCGCTTCGCCGCCAGATGCAACGCGTGCCGGCCCGCCAGCCGCGCCAGCACCGCCGGACTGCGCGCGGACAGGGTGAAGAGCTGCGTGCCGGGCTCGAAGGCCCGCGCCGGGCGCACCACGGCCGGGGCCTCCTCCACCACCAGGTGGGCATTGGTGCCGCTCGCACCGAACGAGCTCACCCCCGCGATGCGCGGACGCTCCGCGCGCGGCCACGCCTCCGGCCGGGTGGAGATGGCCACCGGCAGCGCCTCCAGGTCGATCTCCGGGTTCAGCTCCCGGAACTGGACCTGGGGCGGCAGCTCCTCGTTCTGGAGCGCGAGGATGACCTTCATGAGGCCCGCGGCCCCCGCCGCCGGCTCCAGGTGCCCGATGTTGGCCTTGATGGACCCGATGTGGATGCGGTCGCCTTCCGCGCGACCCTCGCCCAGCGCCGCGCCCAGCGCGCGGACCTCTATCGGGTCGCCGAGCGGCGTCCCCGTGCCATGCGTCTCCACATAGCTGACGCGGTCCGCCCCCACGCGCGCGGCCTTGAGCGCACCGCGGATGACGTCCTGCTGCGCCGCGGGGTTGGGCACCGTGAGCCCGCCGCTGCGGCCATCCTGGTTGACGCACGAGCCCCGGATCAGCGCGTGGATGTGGTCCTTCGCCGCCACCGCGTCCGACAGGCGCTTGAGCACGAAGACGACACAGCCCTCGCCGCGGGTGTAGCCGTTGGCGTCGCGGTCGAACGTCTTGCAGTAGCCGTCCGGCGACAGCATGCCCGCGCGCGACAGCACCACGAACCACTCCGGCGACAGCAGCACGTTGACGCCGCCCGCCAGTGCTAGCGAACACTCCCCCGCGCGCAAGCTTTGACATGCCTGGTGCAGGGCGACGGCGGAAGATGAACAGGCCGTGTCCACGGACAGGCTGGGACCGCGCAGGCCCAGCCAGTACGACAGGCGCCCGGCCGCGAACGTGGACGCGTTGCTGGTGAGGCAGTAGGCGTCCAGCTGATCAATGGGCGTCTCCTGCATCAGCTTCTGGCAGTAGTCGTAGTTGGTGATGCCCACGAACACGCCGGCCATGCTCCCCTCGAGCTTGTCGAAGGGCTGCGCCGCGTTCTCCAGGGCCTCCCAGCTCACCTCCAGGAACAGGCGCTGCTGGGGATCCAACGTCGCGGCCTCGCGCGGGGAGATGCCGAACACGCCCGCGTCGAACCGGTCGACCTGATCCAGGAACCCGCCCTTGAAGAGCTGTCCGTCCGGGGTCGCCGCGGCGCCGCGCTCCTGGGGGAAGGTGCGGATGCCGTCGCCTCCGGAGCGCAGGAAGCGCCACAGCGTGGAGGGGTCGTCATTGCCGCCCGGCAGGCGGCAGGACATGCCGACCACGGCGATGGGCTCCGAGCGCTGGGACTCGACGGCGTCGAGCTTCCCGCGGAACTCACGGATGCGCTCCAGGGCACGCTGGAGCAGTTCGTCGCGGTTGGACGCTTCGGTGGAAACCGGCGGGGTGCTCATGACAGGTCCTTGCTGGAGATGGAGGAGGTCTCTTCGAGTTCCCGCGCCAGGAGGTCGGCGATGCTGTCAGTGCCGCCTCCCGTCGCCGGGGACAGGCCCTGGGACGCCAGGGGCTGCGGCTCACGCGGCGGGGTGGCGGGTGCCGGGGGTGGCGTGACGAACGTGCCCAGCTGCCGGGACAGCCGCTCCACGGTGGGGTTCTCGAAGATGACGGTCACGGCGAACTTGCGCCCCAGCTGCTGCTCCAGCCGGTTGCGCAGCTGTCCGGCCATCACGGAGTCCATGCCCATCTGGAAGAAGCCACCCTTGGGGTCGAGCCGGGCGGCGTCGAACTTCAGGATGCGCGCCACCTCCGCGTGCACCAGGCTCCGCAGCTTCGTGGCGCGCTCGCGCTCCGGCAGCTCCGCCCAGCCAGCCAGCTGCGGCGAGGCCGGGGCGCGGACTTCCGTGGGACGCCGGACGGGTTCCGGGGGCGTGTCACGCACCGCCGCGCGGGGCAGCTCCAGGCTGGTGGAGCGCACCGACGCGAGCATCGTGACGGGCCGCTCCTTGAACCAGAAGGACTCGCGCTCGAAGGGATAGGTCGGCAGGCGGAGGAAGTGCCCGTGGGGCGCGAGCAGCCGCTCCAGGAGCAGGCCCAGACCCGCCGCGTGGAGCGCCGCCACGGACGTCAGCAGCGCCCCCAGCGCATCCTGGCTCCCACGGAGACAGGACACCGCCAGCACGTCCGTCAGTCCCTGGCGCGCGGCGGCCTCCTCCACCGGCGCGGTGAGCACCGGCTCCGCGCCCAGCTCCACGAAGAGCACGTGGCCAGCGCGCAGCGACTCCTCGATGCCCGGCGACACCTGCGCGGGCCGGCGCAGGCACCGCGTCCAGGCACCGGCGCCCAGGGACTCGCCGTCCAGCACCGTCCCGTCCGCCGAGGACAGGGGCACCGCCGTGGGCCGGGGCGTCAGTCCCGCCAGCGCCGCGCTCAGCGCTCCAGCCGCCGCGTCTCCCTTCGCCAGCAGGGCTCCGCACTCACGGGCGACGCGCGCGGCGTCCTCCAGCGACAGCGCCCCCGCGACGTGGGCCGCGGCGATCTCCCCCACTCCCTGCCCGAGCACCGCGGCCGGCTCGACGCCCCACGAGCGCCACAGCTCGGCGAGCGCCACCTGCACGGCGAAGTGCTCACCCACCCCGTCCGCGCCCTGCCCCAACTGGAGCGCGCCGCGACAGCGCTCCAGGGCCTGGGCGAACACCGGACAGTCGCGGCCCAGCGCCGCGAGCCGGGCCCCTGACAACCGGGGCTCCGCGGGGAAGAGGAACACCGGGCGCCCCGGCCTTCCGGCGGTGCCCGTCCATGCGCCCGGAGGCCGGACGTCCTGCTGGAGCGCGCGCAGTTGCTGGAGTGCGTCCTCGCGGGTGCGGACGACGAGCCCCACCCGGTGGTCGTGGTGCGTCCGGCGCAGCGCGGCCGTGGCGCAGACGTCCTCCAGCGTTTCATGCTGGCCGGCGCCGCTCGTCAGGTGGTCCGCCAGACGCCGGGCCACGTTCGACAGCGCCTTGCGGCTGCGGGCGGAGAGCACCAGCAGGTGGGAGCGCTCCACGCCAGACACGGAGGGCCGTGCAGCGGCCTCGGGGCGCGCGGACTCCAGGGTGCCCAGCACGACGTGCGCGTTGGTGCCGCCCGCGCCGAACGAGCTGACCGCGCCATACCGGCGCTCCGCCGGATCCGTCCACGGCGTCGACTCCGTGGGCACGTAGAGGCGCGTGCCATCCAGCGAGATGTGCGGGTTGAGCGCCTGGAAGTGCAGGTTCGCCGGGATGACGCCGTGCTTGAGCGACAGCGCGACCTTGAGGATGCCGACGATGCCGGCGCCCGCCTCCAGGTGCCCGATGTTCGTCTTGATGGAGCCGAGCGCGCAGGGCCGCCGCTCGCCCTCCGCGGCGCCGTAGATTTCGGAGAGGGCCTCCACTTCGATGGGGTCGCCCAACGACGTGCCCGTCCCGTGCGCCTCGACGAGCCCCACCTCCGAGCCGGTGAGCCGCGCGCGCTCCAGCGCCTTGCGGATGACGGCGCGCTGGGCCCCACCGTTGGGAGCCGTGAGGCCGTTGCTGAGTCCGTCCTGGTTGACGGCCGAGCCGTGGATGACGGCCCACACCGGGTCCCCGGCCGCGAGCGCGTCCGACAGGCGCTTGAGCACCACGACGCCGCAGCCCTCGCCGCGGACGTAGCCATCCGCGCGCGAGTCGAACGTCTTGCAGCGCCCATCCGCCGCCAGCGGCAGGCCCTTGGAGTGCGCCACCGACACCACGGGCGACAGCAGCAGGTTGAGCCCGCCCACGATGGCGGTGGAGCTCTCTCCGTGGCGCAGGCTCTGGCAGGCCTGGTGGACCGCGACGAGCGACGAGGAGCAGGCCGTGTCGAAGGCCATGCTCGGCCCGCGCAGGTCCAGCAGGTACGACAGCCGGTTGGGGATGATGCAGTTGGTGCCGCCCACCAGCGAGTACGTGCCCAGCACCTGCGGCTCTGAGAGTTGGAGCTGGAGGTAGTCGTTCCCGTTGGCGCCCACGAAGACGCCGGTGTCCGTGCCCGCGAGCGCCTTCGCGCTCAGGCCCGCGTCCTCCAGCGCGTGCCACGCCACCTCCAGGAAGAGGCGCTGCTGCGGATCCATCTGCTCCGCTTCACGGGGCGAGATGCCGAAGAAGTAAGGGTCGAAGCGGTCGGGCGCGTCCAGGAACGCGCCGTAGCGCATGTGCATCCGCCCCGGTGTGGCCACGTCCGCGTCGTAGTAGCGCGACAGGTCCCAGCGGTCCGCGGGCACCTCGCTGACGGCGTCCACCTTGCCGCGCAGCATCTTCCAGAGGGTCTCCGGGGTCTCCCCGCCCCCCGGGATGCGGCACCCCAGGCCGATGATGGCGATGGGCTCCCGGCCCCGGGACTCCAGGGCCTCGAACCGGGCCCGGAGGTCCTTCAGCGCGTCGAGGCTGCGCTTGAGCAGCGTGGGATCATTCGCGGTGGGCAGTGGGGCCGTCATGGTCAGGACTCCTTGATGAGCTGGTGGACCTGGACGAGCTCGGCCTCCAACAGCCGCTCGAGCTCCAGGTCGGAAGGCAATGCCGCGTCGGCGGGAACGGCGGGTGCGGCGGGCACGGGCGCTGGCGGGACGACGCGCGCGGGCGTGGACCGGGCCGCTGGGGCGGACGAGGCCTGGCTCAGGACGAACCCCGTCAGCGCCTCCACCGTGGGGTGATTCCAGAGCGCGGTGGCGGAGAGCCGGATGCCGGTGCGCGCCTCGATGCGGTTGCGCAGCTCCAGCGACATGACGGAGTCCATGCCCAGGGTGCGCAGCGGCTGGTCCACGGGGACGCGCGCCGGGGCCAGCTTGAGCACCGTGGCCACCACCTGCCGCAGCTCGTCCTCGGCGCGGGACCGCCGCCGCGAGGGCTCCAGCGCGCCCAGCTCGTCGAACAGCGTCCGGGGCGGAGCGGCGGCCGGCTGGGCCTCGTCATTCCGGGCGACGGCGGGCCGCGCCACGTCGAGCACGCGGACCTTCAGCCCGTCGACGTGGAACAGGGGCTCGCCCGCGTCGGTGAACGCCACCACGTCCACCAGGAACACCGGGCCCTCACCGCCCGGACGGCGCTGCGCGTGGACGTGGAAGGCCCCTTCCGGGAGGCGGTGGAGCGCGAACCCGTCCACCCCGACGCTGATGAGCTGCCGTCCCCGGAACACCAGGCTGGGCGGCAGCGTGGCGATGGAGAGCTGGAGCGCGGAGTCGATGCAGGCCACCCGCGCCAGCTCCGGGTCCACGGAGGCCGCGGGCGGAAGGATGCGCCCCAGCGCCTGCGCCTCGCGGGACCAGACGCAGTCCACGCCACGGAAGGCGGCGCGGTACTCCAGCCCGCAGCCCGCCAGCAGTTCGTAGTACCGCACGGAGTCCAGCAGCATCGCCGCGGAGCCGCGCAGCGAGTCCCGGAGCGCCAGCGCCTCCTGCGCCCGCTCCCGGCCCACCGCCGCCGCGGGCCCCGCGTCCACCAGGGCCCGAGCGTGCGGCACCCACGTGCGGCCCTCGCCCTGGGAGAACACCTGGAGCTCGCGCTGCGCGTCGCGCACGGAGAGCACGGTCTGCACGCGCGGCGCGGGCTCGGAGCCCAATATCAGCGGCTGCGGGAAGGCGATGTCCCGCAGCGCCACGGGCGCGGTCCCCAACGCCTCTTTCGCGGCACCCAGCGCCATGGACAGGAAGACGGCGCCGGGAACCACGGCGTCACCGCCCACGCGGTGGTCGGCGAGGAAGCCGGACACGTCCGCGCCCCACTCGGCCTGCCAGTGGTGCAGCCGCGGCTCCAAGGCGGACGGGAAGTGGCTGCCCAGGAGCCCCTCACCGCTCGGACGGCTGGCGGCGACGGGAGCACGGACCGCGGGCGCCGCGTCCAGCCAGAAGCGCTCGCGCTGCCAGGGGTAGGAAGGCAGCGGCACGCCGGGGCGCCCCGCGCGGGTGACGGCGCTCCAGACAGGCTCCAGGCCTCGCGTGTAGAGCGCCGCCACGGAGCGCAGCAGCGTCTCGCGCTCGGACTCGTTGCGCCGCAGCGACGGCAGCACCTCGCCCGGCTGGTCCACGTCCGCCAGCTCCTGCTCCACGGCGGGCAGCAGGATGGGATGCGGGCTCATCTCGATGAAGACGTCGTGTCCCGCCTCGCGCGCGCGCCGGACCGCCGAGGCGAAGAGGACGGGGTCGCGCAGGTTGCGCACCCAGTAGCCCGCGTCGAAGTCGCGGCCGTCCGTCACCGCGTCCAGGACCGTGGAGTGGATGGGCACCGCCGACGGCGAGGGCTGCACGCCCGCCAGCACCTCCAGCAGCTCGCCCTTCAGCGCGTCCATCTGCGGGCTGTGGGAGGCGACATCCACCTTGACCCAGCGCCAGAAGACGCCGCGGGCCTGGAGCGCCTGGGAGATGACCTCCAGCGCCTGTGGCTGGCCCGACAGCACGGTGGAGCGGGAGCTGTTGCTCACGGCCACGGCGACCTGCGCCTCGTGGCCGCGCAGGACCTCCCGGGCCTCGTCCAGCGTCAGCTCCGCGGCGAGCATGGCGCCCTGCCCGCTCACCCGGCGGAGCAGCTGACTGCGGCGGCAGATGATCCGCGCGGCGTCCGCCAGGTTCAGCGCGCCCGCGACATACGCCGCCGCGACCTCGCCCATGCTGTGGCCGATGACCGCCTTCGGCCGCACGCCCCACGAGCGCCAGAGCGCGGCCAACGCCACCTCCACGGCGAAGAGCACCGGCTGCACCACGTCCACCCGGGCCATCCGCGACGCGGCCTCGGACGCCTCCAGCTCCTCCAGCACGGACCAGCCGGTGAGCGCGTGGATGGCGGCGTCGCACCGCCCGAGCTCCGCGCGAAACGCCGGCTCGTCGCGCAAGAGCTGCCGGGCCATTCCGTGCCACTGCGAGCCCTGCCCCGGGAAGACGAACACCACCGAGGGCGCCTTCGCGAGCGCCGGAGTCACCAGCCGCTCATGGGGCTCGCCCCGGGCGAACGCATCCAGCGCCTGGGCCAGGTCCTCCCCTCCGCGCGCGACCACCGCCAGTCGCTCCGCGTGGTGCGTCCGGCGCAGCGCGGCCGTGGCGGCGACGTCCTCCACCTGCGTCCAGGGCGCGTGGCGAAGCGTCCCGGCCACGCGCGCCGCCAGCTCCCGGAGCGCCTGCGGGGTATGGGCGGACAGCGGCACCAGCGAGTCGCGGGCGACGGGGGCAGCCGCCCCCGCGCATCCCAGACGGAACAGCGTGGCGCGCGCTTCGTACAGGGCCAGCCGCTCGTCCTCGTCCCGCGTGGTGGACGGCAGGACGACAGGGGGCGGCTGCCGGCCCTCGGCGGCCTGCTGCAGGGCTCCCACCAGCACGGGGTGCGGGCTGAGCTCCACCAGCGCGTCCACGCCGTCGGCCACCAGCGACGCGAGCACCGGGGCAAGCCACACCGGCGTGCGCAGGTTCTGGCCGAAGTAGCGCCCGTCCACCTCCGGCCCCTCCATCCGCCGCCGCAGCGCGGTGGAGATCATCGGCAGGCGCGCGGGCTTCGGACGGAGCCCGGCGAGCACCGTCTCCAGCTCCGGGAGGATCTCGTCGATCTGCGGGCTGTGCGCGGCGACGTTCACGCGGATCCGCGCGCACAGCTCCTTGCGGCGCTTCAGCTCCGCGAGGAGCGCGTCGAGCGCGGCCGGGTCTCCCGACAGCACGGTGGACCGGGGGCCGTTGTGGCCGGCCAGCACCACCGCCCCGCCCGTGGCCTCCAGGAGCCCGGTCAGCGCGTCGGGCGGCAGGTTGACCACGGCCATGCCGCCCCGGTCCGCCAGCAGCTTCTGCAGGCGGCTGTAGTGGTGGATGACGAGCGCCGCCTCCTCCAGGTCGAGGATGCCCGCGATGTGCGCGGCGGCGATCTCCCCCAGGCTGTGCCCCACGACGACGTCCGGGGTGATGCCCCAGGCGCGCCACTGCTCCGCCAGGGCCACCTGGAACGCGAAGAGGAGCGGCTGCACCACGTCCACGTCGTCGTAGCGGGCAATGCCCTCCGCCTTGAACAGCTCCTCCCGGAGCGACTGGCCGGAGTGGACCGCCAGGGCCGCGTCCACGCGCTCGAAGGCCGCGCGGAAGGCGTCCTCCGTGAGCAGCATGCGCCGGCCCATGCCCACCCACTGGCCGCCCTGCGGAGCGCAGACGAAGGCCACCTTCGGAGGCCGGCCAGGCGCCGTCCCCAGCGTCACCGTCCCCGCCACGCCGTCCAGGAACCCGCTCAAGCGCGCCACCAGCTCGCCCCGGGTGCGCACGCACACGGTGAGCCGCTCCGGGCCGGAAGCCTCCGGCGCCAGCACCGCGTGGAGCGCGTCGAGCGGCACCCCGGTCCGCAGGGCGTCGAGCGCGCGGCGGGCCTCGGCCTTCAGGGCCTCGGCTCCGGACGCCGCCAGCCCCACCCAGGTGAGCCGCGACGGCGGGGCCTCCTGGAGCACGACGTGGGCGTTGGTGCCGCCCCAGCCGAACGCGCTGACACCCGCCACGGCCAACCCGTCCGGCACCGGCCACGCGCGGGTCTCACGCGAGACCTCCAGCCGGAGTTCCTCGAAGGGGATGAGCGGGTTGGGCCGCGTGAAGTGGAGGCTGGGCACCACCGTGCGCTGCTCGACGCACAGGCAGGCCTTGAGGAAGCCGGCGATGCCCGCGGCCCCCTCCAGGTGGCCGATGTTGGTCTTCACCGAGCCAATGACCAGCGGCGGGCCCTCCCCGCGCGCCTTCGCGAACACGGCCCCGAGCGCGCCCGCTTCAATGGGGTCTCCCAGCGCCGTCCCCGTGCCGTGCGTCTCCACGTAGCCCACCGCGCCGGGCGCCACGCCCGAGCGCGCGTGGACCTGCCGCAGCAGCTTCTCCTGGGCCTCCGGGTTGGGCGCCGTGAGGCCATTGCTCGGCCCATCGTTGTTGCTGCCCGTGGCGCGGATGACGCAGCGGATGGTGTCGCCCGCGGCGAGCGCGGCGGAGAGTGGCTTGAGGACCACCACGCCCCCGCCCTCTCCGCGCCCGAAGCCGTCCGCGCTCGCGTCGAAGGCCTTGCACACGCCGTCCGGCGACAGGCCACCGAAGCGGGAAAGCGCCACCATGGTGTGCGGCGAGGCCATCACGCTGACGCCGCCGACGATGGCCGTGGTGCTCTCCCCCGCCCACAGGCTCTGGCAGGCCAGGTGGACCGCCACCAGTGACGACGAGCACGCCGTGTCGAGGACGAGGCTGGGCCCCTGGAGGCCCAGCACGTACGACAGCCGGTTGGCGATCATGTTGAGCGCCTGCCCGGTGGCCGTGTGCGGCGTGATGCGCCCCGGCTCCGCGCCGCCCAGCTCCGCGTAGTCACGCCAGATGGCGCCGACGAACACGCCCGTCGCCGTCGCGTGCAGCTCGCGCGGGACGATGCCCGCGTCCTCGAGCGCCTCCCACGCCAGCTCCAGGAACAGGCGCTGCTGCGGATCCATCTCCGCCGCCTCGCGCGGAGAGATGCCGAAGAACAGCGGATCGAACCCCGCGATGTCTGGCAGGAACCCGGCGCGGCGCGGCACCGGCGCGCTGCCCCCGCCGCGATCCGCCTGCTGCAGCCGCCCGTCCGCCCAGCGGCCGGAGGGGACCTCCGACACCGCGTCGCGCCCGGTGCGCAGCAGCTCCCAGAACGCGGTGAGGTCCGCCGCGCCCGGAAGGCGGCAGGCCATGCCCACCACCGCGATCGGCTCGTCGCGGGCCACGGAAGGCCCGGCGGCCTCCACGTGAGCCGTGGCGTCCGCGTCACCCGTGGACAGGTGCCGCAAGAGCGCGTCCACGCTGGGGTGGCGCCAGAAGACCGTGGGAGACACCTCGCGTCCGGCCAGCTCCGACAGTGCCCGGCCGAGCGCCACCGCGCCCAGAGAGTCCAGCCCGTAGTGGCTGAAGGGCCGGCGGGAGTCGATCTGCTCTGGCGACAGGCCGTTGCGGCGCGCCAATGCCTCCAGCAGGTGTGACCTGAGCGCGGACAGCACGGACGCGTCCGTCACAGGATCAGAGTTCGTCGGCGCACCCATGGCATTTCCCCCTGTCAGCCCTTCCCCAAGGGCCCGGTTTCCACGTCAGCGCAAGGCAGACCCCACCCGCGCCTGAAGCCACTCAAGACACGACAAGACCGTCACCGCGAACGCGGACTCGCGCGCCAGCGCGAAGGGCCTGGGCGCGAAACATCGGATGTATGGGAGGAAGCCCTGGGACCTGGCCCGGGGCCTCCGAGCACTACGCCTGGCGCGCCGCCGCCCCGGACGGGCGGGTCCACGCGAATTCCTTCAGCGCCGGCTCCAGCTCCACGCCGCCCAGGTGGTTCGCGTAGTTCACCAGCACCTGCTGGGAGAGGGCCAGGATGACGTCGAGCGCGTTGGCGCTCGTGAAGCCCTGGGCCGTGAACCTGCTCCAGAGGTCGTCTCCCACGGTCCCCTTCTCACGGACCACCGTCCGGGTGAACTCCGCGAGCAGCTCCAGCCGTGGATCCGGCAGCGTCGTCCCCGACCGGAGCGCGGCCACGAGCGCATCCGGAACCTGGAGCTTGCGACACAAGAAGCTGTGGAAGGCCATGCAGTACGAACAGTCGTTCTCCCAGCCGATGGTCATGATGACCACCTCGCGCTCCACGGCGCCCAGGGAGGACTGGGCCAGCAGCGGCCCCATCTGCGCGAAGGCCTGCGTCACGCCGGGCGACTCCGCGATGAGCCCCAGCAGGTTCGAACGGAAACCGGCGGACTTCTCCACCGCGGCCAGCACCGGACGGGACTGCTCCGGCGCGCTCTCAATCGTATGAATCCTCAGTCGCCCCAAGACTCACCCTCCCCAAAAATGGAATGTTGGATTCAGTTGACAATGCCACCCCGAGAAATCCGTTTCAACAAAGAATCACATCCATTTCAATTTTCCCTTGCGCACTTCGCACCTGATTTATGGGGATTTTATGTATGATTATTTCTCCAGAAATCACACGTGATTTCATGGACTTACGATTCCCGGAGAAGAATCGACAGGTCCGGCGTAACGCCGGCCTGGGGTCGCGACCTTAATGACTGGCAAGCCGCAATCATGCGGCCTCAGGAGTTCTCAATGTCCCGTCTGAACCTTGTCGACGCTTCGCACGCCACGCTCAAACCCATCAAGGAGAAGCTGGGCGCCAACCTGCCTCCGCCGGTCCGGGTGCTTGCCAATTCGCCCGCGGCGATGAGCGCTTTCTTCGCGCTGCACGGGACGCTGGGCCAGGGGCAGCTGACGCCGCGCGTCCGCGAGCAGATCGCGCTCGCGGTGGGCAACGCGCAGGGCTGCCGCTACTGCGTCTCGCACCACACCCAGCTGGGCCGCAAGACGGGCCTCTCTGATCAGGAGCTGGATCAGGCGCGCTCCGGCAAGGCGCCGGACGCCAAGGTGGAGGCGGCGCTCCAGTTCTCCCGTCAGATCGCGGCGCGGCGCGGCGCGGTGACGGACGCGGAGCTGGCGGCGGTGCGTGCCGCGGGCTGGACCGACGGCGACGTGGTGGAGATCCTGGCGCAGGTCGTCGCCACCACCTTCGGTAACTACCTCAACCACCTGGCCCAGACGGAGATCGACATCCCGCCCGTGGACCTGGTCCCAGCGGCGGTCATCGACGGAATCCACGCGTGACAGCGACCTTCGAGCCCGGGGCCCGCTTTCCCGACCTGGAGTTGCGGGACGGGGCAGGCAAGCCCACGCGGCTGGGCGAGGCCATGGGCGGCGAGGCGGCGGTGGTGTTCTTCCTCCGCAACGCCGCCTGTCCCGTGTGCCGCAACCACTTGAAGACGCTGGCGAAGCGCCAGGGCGACATCGCGGCGAACCAGGCGAAGGTGATCTCGGTCATCCCGGATGGGCCCGAGGAGGCGCGGGAGCTGGCCACCTGGCTGGGGGTGCCGGTGCCGGTGCTGACCAGCGGGACGGGCACGCACGCGGAAGCGGGCCTGGAGCCGATCTTCTGGGGCAAGCTGCAACCGAGCGGCACCGTGCTGCTGGCCCCCTCCCGAGAGGTCGTCTACGGGAGGCAGTCCGCCCTGCCGCCGCTGGGCTTCAACGAGAAGGAGCTGATGACCGCGCTCGCGCGTGGGGCGCATCGCCCGGTTTAGGCGACGGCACAAGTCATCATGCGTCATCCGGGTCTTCCGGCCTTCCCCCTTCGGCGGCCTTCGCCGAAGGGGGTTAGGATGGCGGAGCCATGCCTGATGACAGCTCCCCGGACGCCGCCACCGAGCGCGCCCAGTTCCTTTCCTGGATCACCCTGCTCGTCCACCAGCACCGTGCGCGACTGGTGACGAGCGCGAGGCGCCGGGGTCTGCCTCCCGAGGACGCGCTCGATTGCGTCCAGGACGCCTTCGTCACCTTCCTGCGGATGCCGGAGGCCACGACCCTGTCGGCCCGCTCCAGCGAGGTCGAGCGCCTTCTGTCGACGCTGGTGGCCCACGCCGCGCTGAATCAGCGGCGCAAGCTGGCGCGCCGGGCGCTGCCGACCGAGATCGAATTGTCCGAGGTGGCCTCCGACCTGCCTTCAGCGGACACGCTGGTGGCGGAGGCGGAGGCGCGGGTGAGCCTGGTGCGCTGTGTACAGCAGTTGTCGCAGATGCAGCAGGCGGTGATCCGCCTCCGGCTCCTGGACGAGTGTCCGGGCGAGGAGGTCTCCACGCTGCTGGAGATCTCGCCGGAGAACGCCCGCATCCTCCTGTTCCGCGCGCGCCAGCGCCTGCGGGAGTGCCTGGTGCTGGCGATGAAGGACCCGGGGCCGCCTGACATGGCCGCCGCGGAGACCGCGCCGCGGTCCCTGCAGGACACCGCCAGGGACCAGCGCCTCCGGCAGTCCTGAGCGAGCGCTACAGCACTTCCGCGCGCAGGTCGGGGAACACCTTCCCCACCTTTCCGAGCAGGTAGGCCCCGTACGTGCCCCGGAAAGAGTGCACGCTCTGCCGGTCCCACCGCTCCGCGTGGTCGTCCGCGCCCGCGTCCTTCAAAGCGGGTGAGTCGATGGCCGCGATCTCCGCCGTCCAGTCGGGGTCGAAGAAGAACGGCAGCGACAGCCGGTCACGGCCGGCGCGGTTGAGCACCCGATGCGGCGTGGAGCGGTACACACCGCGCGTCATCCGGTCGAGCATGTCGCCGATGTTGCACACGAACGCGTCCTCCACCGGCGGCGCGTCCACCCACCGCGTGTGCCCGTCCTGGCGCGTCTTCACCTGGAGCCCGCCCGCGTCGTCCTGCTTGAGGATGGTGAGCACGCCGTAGTCGGTGTGCTCGCCCACGCCCCACACCGGCAGCCCTTGCGCGTCCACCTCCGGGCCCGGCGGGTAGTTGAAGATGCGGAACAGCACCGTCGGATCCGCCATGTACCGAGCGGCGAAGAAGTCCGCCTCCAGGTCCAGGCTGAGCGCGATGCCGGACATCAACGTGTGTCCCAGCGACGTCAGCGCCGCCATGTACGCCAGCACCGCGCCGCCCAGCCCGTCCGGCTCAAGGGGGAACAGGTTGGGTCCATGCAGCGGAGTGCCGGCGCGCACGCGAGGGTCGTCCGGCGACAGCTCCGTGCCGAAATACAACCCCTCCTTGCGATCCGGCCGGCCCGACGTGAGCTCCCCGCCCACGGGGAAGAAGCCCCGCCACGCCCTCCCCCCGAG
>NZ_RAWQ01000479.1:0-608 GCF_003668965.1 Corallococcus sp. AB030 | reverse complement strand
CCACCAGCCTCAGGCACGTCCCGAACTTCTCACTGGCCTGCCCCGGCTTGCCCGCCAGGAGCAACTCCAAGCCCAGCGTGTACTCCGCCCCCGCGCTCGGGGACCCCACGATCCAATCCAGGGCCTCGCGCGATTCGCCCTGGGCGTTGATGCTCGGCATGCCCTTCCGGGTGCCTGCCTTCTGCGGCTCCGGCACCCGTGCGTCCACCACCGGCTCGGGGGGCGGCGGCGGGGGTGGCAGGCGCTCCAGCGTCACCTGCACGCGCTCCGGCACCGCCGCCTGCGACACGGTGGTCGACCACGGATGGTGGCCCACGTAGCGCAGCTCCAACTGGTGCGAGTCCTCCCCTGGAGCGACCTTCAGGGTCGTCGGCGTCACCCCGACATACTTGCCGTCCCAGCGCACCTCCGCGCCCGGAGGCACCGACACCACCTGGAGATTGCGCCCCGGCGATTCCGACATGTCGGGGAGCACCGCCCGCCCCACGAAGAAAATCACCGCCGCCGCGATGACGGCCGCCCAGACCCAGCCAGGCACTCCCGCGCCCATGTCCGCCGCGGGACTGCCGCCCACCAGCGCCCCGGGCACGTGCTCCTCAGGGAACGCC
>NZ_RAWQ01000478.1:0-623 GCF_003668965.1 Corallococcus sp. AB030 | reverse complement strand
CGCCCACCCTGTGCCGCATCCCGTCTCCCACGATGCTCAACACCGCGAGCCCCGGCTGGTGCTCGATGGGGTCCACCTTCCCCGCCTCGCGCTCCACCTCGAACGCGTCCTCCAGCGCCAGCACCGCCCGCGCGGCCTCCGCCTCCCCCACGCAGAAGCTGATGGAGGACTCGCTGGAGCCCTGCGTAATCAACACCACGGAGATGGACGCCAGCGCCATCGCCTCGAAGACGCGCGCGGCCGTGCCCGGCACGCCCTTCAACCCCGCCCCCGCGATGTTGATGAGCGCGATGTCCGGCAGGAACGACAACCCGCGCACCGGGTGCCGCGACACTGGCGCCGTGGCCGTCACCCGCGTGCCCGGATGCTCCGGCCGGAAGCTGTTGCACACCCGCACCGGGATGCCCCGCTCCCTCGCGGGAGCAATCGTCTTCGGATGCAGCACCTTCGCTCCGAAGTAGGCCAGCTCCATCGCCTCCTCGAAGCTCACCTCTTCCAGCGCGAACGCCTCCGGCACCAGCCGCGGGTCCGCGCTGAAGATGCCGTCCACGTCCGTCCAGATCTCCAACAGCCGCGCATCCAGCGCCGCCGCCGCCAGCGCCGCCGAGTAGTCCGACCCACCC
>NZ_RAWQ01000477.1:0-663 GCF_003668965.1 Corallococcus sp. AB030 | reverse complement strand
CCCACGAGCACGACCGCCAGCCCCAGCCACTGCCACGTCTCCAGCACCCACAGCGGGCGCGTGAAGAACACGGGCGGCAGCATCTCCAGCAGCGGCGACCCGTGCTCCTGGAACAGCGTGTCGATGGCGCCCACCGTGTCCGCGCTGAAGACCCACACCGGGCCCCCTTCCGCGTCCACCCGCTCCAGGACGATGTCCTGGGGGCCTCGCGTCGTGGCCACCTGGCCCAGCACCTCGCGGCGCGCGCGCTCCCCCGGGCCCGCCGGCTCCTTGCCGATGCGCGCGAAGTCCAGCCACAGCGTCCGGTCCATCACCACCACCAGCCGCCGCGCCAGTGCCAGCCCCTCCTCCGCCTGCGTCTCCGGAGGCAGCCGCGACAGGTCCAGGTAGTGCGGCGCCCGCAGCCCGTCCCGAGCATGCGCCGCCTCCAGGAACCCCGCCGCCGTCGCCGTGGGCGTGCTCCGGTCCACCTCCGGCGGAGGCGGCGGCAGCCCCGCGTTCAGCGCGAAGGCCCCCACGGGTCCCAACAGCAGCAACACCCACAGCCACGGCGGCACGAAACGACGCACGGCACTCTCCTGATTCTCATGTAATTTGAGAACAAACAATCACCCTGGACGGAGGCTGTCCAGCGGTGGTGACGCGGAAGGACAAGGGCAGGAC
>NZ_RAWQ01000476.1:0-751 GCF_003668965.1 Corallococcus sp. AB030 | reverse complement strand
GGCGACGGGAGGCGGGGTGTAGGCGGCGACGGCGCCGTCACCGGGCTGCCCGTCGATGAACTCGCGGCGGCCGTTGTTGTTGATGATCACGCGCTCGCGTTCGATCTCCATGACGGTGGCGCCCATCAGGTTGTTGCCGATCATGTACGTCTGCGAACGCTGCGTGTTCATGTCCTGGATGGACGCGAAGGACCAGTCCGGGTTGGCCGCGACGAGCGTGCCCAGCAGCTTCACGCGCAGGCCGCTCTTGGCCGGCGGGGCGTTGGCGTCGAACTCCGGCGACGTGGGCGGCTCCCTCACCGCGACCTCTTCCGCGGGCAGCTTCACGCCGGTGAGCCGCGACAGGCGCTCCGCGTCGATGGTGGCAAGGCCGCTGTCCGCGGCGTGGGTGCGCTGCGCGACGCGGGCGGGAGCCTCGGACGCGGGCGCGGGGGAGATGGAGGATTCGACGAACAGGTTCACCGTGCGCGCCGCCAGCAGGGCGACGAGCAGGATGAACAACAGGTTCACGCTCCAGAAGTACTTGCGAAAGAAGAGTTCCATCACGCTTCCGGGAGAAAGCCAGCCCCAGATGGGACCTTGAGCAAGGCAGGTGCCATCGCTGGGCGGGCGTCAAACCCACGACTTACGGCCAAGTCCTTGAAATTATTTCGGAATAGGACGGGGCCCCGACCAGGGAGACAGCCGGGACAGGACGTCCGGACAAATTGTCAAAAGCGGGCGGGGGCCGGTGTGACGGCCTGTCAGTCCG
>NZ_RAWQ01000475.1:0-779 GCF_003668965.1 Corallococcus sp. AB030 | reverse complement strand
GGAGCACGTGCTACCAGCTCCAGGACGCGGCGCGCTGGGAGTCGGGGGAAACCTGCGCGCAGGCGGAGTTCGAGTTGCTGCGGCATGCGGCGCGGGTGGCGGCGCGTCCGGGGCACGTGCTCCTCGTGCAGTCCCTGCAGCGGGCCTTCCTGGGAGGCGCAGCCCAATTGCTGCCACTCATGGGAGGAGACGCGCTGCGCGAGTGGGCCTTCCGCGTAATGGAAATCCTGCACGAGCGTGACGTGCAAGCACTTCAGCATGAGATGCCAGCGCTGCTGAAGGCGCGCGATGAGCGCGTGCTGAACGCATTCGCTCCCGCTGCCGCCTCCGCTCCCCAGGAGCAGGCTTCCCCCGAGGCTCCATGCGCTCCTGAGGACCTTCGTGGTTCCTCCGTGCCGGTCGCCCCCCTGGACGATGCTTTGGAGACAGCGGCTTGCGAGGGCGAGCAGAGCCTCGGCCTCCTTGAGACGGCCGTCGAGGACACCGAGGCGTTCGGCGTTGCACTCCGTCCCCATGGCGAGACCGCCGCCTTGGATTCCGACAGCGGGACGCTGCTGACTTCTCCCGCCCCAGAGGATGCGTCCTGTGGACACGATGGAGGGGGCGCCGTGAGGGAGGTGGCGGGTGATGTTTCGCGCGACCTGGCTGACTGTTTGGCCGATGGAGGCGTTTCGTCCGGCGGGGGTGGCCTCCCGTCAGCGGATCCTCCCACCGGTTCCCTCGGACAATCGCGCGGCTCGGAATGAAAGGCGGGTGGACCGCTTCACGGGACCCTGGGT
>NZ_RAWQ01000474.1:0-784 GCF_003668965.1 Corallococcus sp. AB030 | reverse complement strand
GCCTCGTGGGTGACGAGATTGGCGACGCTGCGGTGCTCCACCGCCGTGCCCTTGGGCGTACCGGTGCTGCCCGAGGTGTAGAGCAGGTACGCCATGTTCGCGGGCGTCACGCCCGTCACGGGCGCATCCGTCGGCTCCTCGGCCAGCGACTCGCGCTCCGTATCCAGGCAGAGCGCGCGTGCATGCAGTGCTTCGGGGAAGCGGTCCACGAGCGGCTGCTGGGTGACGAGCACCTGGGCCGCGCTGTCCTCCAGCATGAAGGCCAATCGCTCACGAGGCAGAAGCGGATCCACGGGCACCCAGGCACCACCAGCCTTCAGGATGCCCAGCAGACCGATGGCGATATCGAGGGAGCGCTCGACACTGAGTGCAACGCGGACCTCGGGCCCCACGCCGCGACGGCGAAGGGCATGGGCGAGCTGATTGGCGCGCGCATCCAGCTGCGCGTACGTCAGCTGCGTCCCCTCGAAGACAGCGGCCACCGCGTTCGGAGCGAGGCGCACCTGCGCCTCGAAGAGCGAATGCATGCACGCTTCGGGGAACGGCGCGCGCGTGGCGTTCCACTCCACCAGCATTTCGCGCCGCTCAACGGTGGTCAGTAGCGGCAATCGGGCGACTGACTCATTCGGCTGAGCAACGGCCTCCTGAAGGAGCACGCGCAGGTGCTCGGCCATGCGTGCGGCGGTGGAGGCGGTGAAGATGTCGGTGGTGTACTCGAGGTAGCCCTTGAGGCCGGCGTCGGTCTCCAGCACCTGGAGGGTGAGGTCGAACTTGGCGGAGAAGG
>NZ_RAWQ01000473.1:0-826 GCF_003668965.1 Corallococcus sp. AB030 | reverse complement strand
CCGCCATCCCCCTGCCGGGAGCCGCCGCGCCCCGCGCCGCGGCGCCGCAGTCCGCCGCCATCCCGCTCCCCGGTGCAGCCGCGCCGCAGTCCGCCGCCGTCCCCATGGGCGCGGGCCCGGCCATCCCGCTGCCCGGCACGGCCGCTCCGCGCTCCGCAGCCATCCCGCTGCCCGGTAGCGCCGCGCCGCAGTCCGCCGCCATCCCCATGGGCGCGGGCCCGGCCATCCCACTTCCTGGCGCGGCCGCTCCACGCCCCGCCGCCATCCCGCTGCCGGGTAACGCCGCTCCGCCCGTCCCCGAGGATCCGTTCTCCTTCGACGACGAACTCCCGCCCGCGGCCTATGCCTCGCCGGGCGTGGCCGCGCCCCGGGCCATCTCGCTCGACGCGGGACCCGGCGCGCCGGTGGCCCTGCCGGACGACTCGTTCAGCTTCGACATGGACGCCGCGCCGCCGGCCCCCGCGCCCATGGCCGCGGAGGACGACTTCGCGGAGGTCAGCAGCGGCGAGTTCTCCTCGGTCGACACCACTGACTTCTCCGAGCCGCGCGAGGACGTGACCCGCGTCGTCGCCATCCCCGTCCCCAACGCCGCCTTCCGCGAGCCCGCCGCGCCCGCCGCCTACGGCACGCACGAGCCCGCCGGCACCGCGCGCGACTTCGACTTCTCCGAAGATCCCGTCGCCGCCGCCCCGCCCGCCGAGGCCGACTTCGGCACGCCCGACTTCGACTTCGCGGACGACGGCACCCTGCCCGTCCCCGCGCAGCCCGCGCCCGAGGACGCGTTCACCTTCGACATCAACGATCCGTCGAACGCCCATGGCCCCGC
>NZ_RAWQ01000472.1:0-873 GCF_003668965.1 Corallococcus sp. AB030 | reverse complement strand
CTAGGGGGTGTCCCTAATTAAGCCAAAGCATCATGCAGGCCAGGTGGAGGACCGCCAGGTAGTTGGTGGCGGTCTTCTCGTAGCGGGTGGCCACGGCGCGGAAGCGCTTGAGGCGGTGGAACATGCACTCCACCTGGATGCGCAGCCGGTAGAGGGCGCGACTGTTGCGGCGCCGGTGGTGCTTGCGCGTTGGATTCATCGCGATGACGGGCCTCATTCCGCGCTCCCGGACGGCCTGCACGAGGTGGTCGGCGTCATAGCCGGCGTCGGCGATGAGCGCCTTGCCGTGCGCATACTGAATGAGGTGCTCGGCTTCAGTGACGTCGCCGCGCTGCCCAGGCGTCAGCGTCACTTCGAGCGGTTGGCCCTGGGTGGTGCACAGGGCGTGGACCTTGGAAGAAAAGCCTCCTCGAGAACGGCCCAGAGCATTGCATCGGCCCCCCCTTTTGCGCCCGCGGCGTCCTGATGCGCCCGGATGATGGTGGCGTCCATCAGCGAGCCGACATCATCCACTTGCAACTGCAGCGACTTGAAGAGCCCCTCCCATACTCCTCGGGTCGCCCAGCGCCCGAAGCGGTTGTAGACCGTCTTCCAGGGCCCGTAACGCTCTGGCAAGTCACGCCAGGGTGCGCCCGTCTTCACCCGCCAGAGCACTGCATTGACGAACTGCCGGTCACCTTTCTTGGTGCGCGGCCCTCGTCGGGCAGGGATGAGTGGCTCAAGCTGCTTCCACTGCTCGTCCGTCAGCTCATGTCGGTGCACTCACCAGGGGTGCTCAGCTCTTCCTTTCCCTGCAAGCTCAACCCTGCCCACGGGGCTGGCGGCCGCTCGGCCTCCAGCACCTTTCTTCAGATAATTAGGGACACCCCCTAG
>NZ_RAWQ01000471.1:0-892 GCF_003668965.1 Corallococcus sp. AB030 | reverse complement strand
CTAGGGGGTGTCCCTAAACGAGAGAAGATGAACTGCGGCCGAGGGTAGCAGTCGTGCCCTCGGCCGAGCATCAGCAGGAGGGGTTGCACTAAAGCGGGGCCATTGCCTACCCCAGGGGATGCACCGACATGAACTCACCGACCAGGAATGGAAGCGCATCCGCCCGCTTCTGCCTCCGCGGCGGGGCCGGCACTCGCTCAAAGGCGAGCGTCTGTTTGTCAGCGCCGTGTACTGGCTCGCCCGCACCGGCAGCCCCTGGCGAGACCTGCCCGGTCGATATGGCAAGTGGAAGTCCGTGTACAACCGCTTCAACAACTGGTCGAAGCGCGGCGTGTGGGAGCGGCTCTTCAAGGAAGTGCAGCTCGAGTCGAATCCTCCCGTGCCGGGGGACGAAGCGTCCATCCTCGATGGCACCACCATCCGGGCGCATCTGGACGCCGCGGGAGGAAAAGGGGGGTCCAACACAACGCTCTGGGACGCTCTCGAGGAGGTTTTTCGACCAAGGTCCATGCCCTCGTCGACAGCCGAGGACGGCCACGCCATATCGAACTGACGCCCGGCCAGCGGCACGAGATGACCAAGGCCGACGACCTGATAATGCACGCGGTGGGCGCGGCCTGCATCGCCGACAGCGGGTACGATGCGGACTGGTTCCGCGCCCTGCTCAAGTTCTTCGGCATGAAGGCCGTCATCGCCTCCAAGCCGGAGCGCCCCAGAGCCCTTTCGAAGGACCGCAAGCTCTACGCCCTTCGTTATCTGGTCGAGCGGTTCTTCCATGGCCTCAAGCGCTTCCGCCGCCTCGCGACTCGATATGAGAAGACAGCCCGCAACTACCTTGCCCTCATCCACCTCGCCTGCACTCGGATGTGGCTCAATTAGGGACACCCCCTAG
>NZ_RAWQ01000470.1:0-914 GCF_003668965.1 Corallococcus sp. AB030 | reverse complement strand
GGCCCCCACCGGCGCCAAGGCCCGGGAAGCCCCCCCGCCGCGACGCTGGACGTCGCGGCCTTCTCCTCCCCTCCTCGCGAGTCCGTCCGTCCGCCCTACGAGCCCGGACACCCACGGTCACGCGTCAGAAGGGCCCTGCTGCGCCGCACCCGACTACGCCGGGCGCTCCCATCCGTGGCGGTTCACGAAGTCCGACACCATGGCGGCCGTCGTGTCGCGGATCTTCTCCACGTCCGCCGCGGACTTGCCCACCGTGTCCTCCATGGGCCAGTCCTCGCGCTTCTGGTCCGTCACCGACGGCGCGTCCGGCAGCCCGCCCAGCGTCACCAGGATCTGCGCGCTGTTCGCCAGCTCCGGAGTCAGGCGCTGCGGCTTCGCGTCGCCCAGGTCCACGCCCATCTCTTTCATGGTCGCGAGCACCTCGGGATGCAGACGCTCGGCCGGCTGCGTTCCCGCGGAAATCGCGCGCGCCTTCGCCGGGTCCGCCAGCAGGTTGAAGAAGGCCGCCGCGATCTGCGAGCGACCCGCGTTGTGCGTACAAGCGAAGATGACCGTGTTCATCGCACCGCCTTTGGAGTGTTGATAATCATGATGTTCCTGGGCTTCCTGGGAAGTATCACATCCTGAGTGGGGAAGAGGACAACGCTCGCCCTCGCCCATCACGTCCCCCTGACAGGGGGGGTCATGACGACGGATATGGGTAGGATTTGACTCCGCGCGAACCCTTCTCTCGGTCGGAAGCCGGGGGGATGCCTAGGTTGGTGGGGTCATGCAAAGCACCCCTTCCTGGGCCTGGGTCGTCTTCTGGGCGCTGCTCCTGGCGCTGCTGGTGGTGGACCTGCTGGCGCACCGGGGAGGGCGGGGGCAGTCGCGGCGCGCGGCGGTGCTGTGGAGCTGTCTCTTATACACAACTG
>NZ_RAWQ01000046.1:0-50472 GCF_003668965.1 Corallococcus sp. AB030 | reverse complement strand
GTGGTGGTGACGGGCGTGCAGGCCTCGTGGGGGCGCCTGGCCTCGGTGGCGAACAACGCCGAGCTGGGGCGCACGGAGCTCGTCCCCGTGGACGGCTGGCAGGGCCGGGGCGGGGGAGAGTTTCCCCGCGCGGAGACGCGCGTGTACGGCCGCTTCCAGGAGGTGGCGCGGCTGGTGGGTTGGGAGGAGAACGCCACGCCGCTGTCCGGCACGCAGGTGCCGCTGGACACGGTGCCACGGGGCCTGACGTTCGGCCGCGCCGTGGTGGTGCGGCAGGAGGGCGGTACGGCGCCGCCGCTGCTCACGCGCGTGCAGGGCACCGGCGAGGGCTTCGTCGCGCTGGTGGACCCGCTGCCTCCCGGCAGCACGGTGGACAACCTGGTCCTCCACGCGAACGTCGTCCTGGTGGGGCACGGAGAGCGCAAGCCCGAGGAGGTGCTGGGCAGCGGAGACGCCACCCAGACCGGGCAGGCGTTCGTGCTGAAAGAGCGCGGCCTCTCGTTCGTCGCGGACTCCACGCGCGCGTCGGGCGTGCGCGCGGACCTGGAGGTGAAGGTGGCGGGCCGCCGCTGGCAGGCGGTGGAGAGCCTGCGCGAGTCGGGCCCCACGGACCCGCACTACACGGTGCGCCTGGTTCGCGACGGGGAGCTGGCGGTCGTCTTCGGTGATGGGCGCAACGGCCGGCGGCTGCCGACGGGCGCGAACAACGTGCGGGTGGGCTTCCGCGCGGGCTCGGGGCTGCGAGGCAACCTGCCCGCGGGCAGCCTCGCGAAGCCGAGCCGGCCTCATGCGCTGGTGGAGGGGGTGGAGCAGCCGCTGCCCGCTTCGGGGGGCAACGACATGGAAGACGTGGAGGCGCTGCGCCGCACCGCGCCCGCCACGGTGCTGACGCTGGAGCGCGCGGTGTCGACGGAGGACTTCGCCAGCCTCGCCATGGGCCACAGCAGCGTCTGGCAGGCGCGCGCGCTGCTCAAGCGCAACCCCGGCTCCCGCATGGAGCTGGTGGAGGTGGTGGTGGTGCCCTCGGACGGTGGAGAGCTGGGACCCCTGAAGCAGTCCCTGGCGGACTTCCTGCGCGCCCACTCGCTGCCGGGCGTGGAGGTGTCGCTCTCCCGCTACCTCAGCGAGCCGGTGACGCTCGACGTGGAGGTGGAGGTGGACACGCGGGCCTTCAACCCGGACGCGGTGGTGCAGGCGGTGCGGGCGGCGCTGCTGGACGCGCTGTCGCTGCGGCACCGGGGGCTGGGACAGGCGCTGTACCTCAGTGACGTCTACAAGGTGGTGGAGGCCGTGACGGGTGTGGAGAGTTCCATCTGTGTGATGGCCGGTGTGCCGGGGCTGCAGCGCAAGGACGCGCCGTCCGGCGCGCACGTCGTCTACCTGGCGCCGGAGGGGCAGGACCTGTCCGTGCGCTTCAAGGAGTACTCACTGTGAGCTCGGGAAGCGGGGGGACGGGGAGCGGGCTCGGCGCGCAGCTCTACGGGCTGCTGCCGGAGGTGTACCGCACGCGTGACAACGGAGACCTGCGCGACTACCTGGGGTCTTGCGGCGAGGTGCTGGACCTGGTCCGCGGGGTGATGGCCCAGCGGTTGGCGGATGCGTTCCCGGACCATCCGGACGCCCAGGGCTGGACGCTGCCGTATCTGGCGGAGCTCCTGGACGTGAAGCTGCTGTCGCCCGCGGAGCCGGAGCAGCGGCGTGAGCTGTCCCAGGCCGTGTCGCTGCGCCAGCGCAAGGGCACGCCCGGGTCGGTGGTCCAGGTCGCCCAGGACGTCGGCCAGTATGCCTGGGACACGGAGGACCCTCGGAACGAGCCCTCCGAGCCTGTCTACCTCCAGGAGGGCTGGAGGCGGGTGGCGGTGACGCCGCGCGTGGGACAGCCGTTGCTCCCGCCGGAGTCGCTCGGGGCCCTGCCACTTCCGGCGGGGGCGCCAGCGCGACGGCACCCGGCGCTGCCCGCGGCGACGGTGGACCTGCGGTACCTGTCCCGCAAGGTGGCGCTGCCGCCGCGTGGGGATGGTTCGTCGCTGCCGCCGTTGCAGGAGAACGTGCACGGCATCCCCGCGGCGCCCGGCCACTTCGACGACGTCTCCCGGCGGACACCGGACCTGCGCCGGCCCTCCGCGCGGCAGGGACAGGTCCACCCCAAGCGCGTCGCGGTCTTCACGCTGCCCAGGGTGGGGTTCTTCCCTCCGGGCTGGGAGTTCGGAGACACGCGTCCGCTGCCAGTGCCCCCGGAGCCGTCGCGCGTGCTGCCCCGACGCCGTCAGGGGCCCCTGACGCCCGAGCCGGAGTCGGGCGACTACGTCCTCGAGAACCTCGTCCTCCCCGAGGGAGAGGACGTCATCGTCGGCAATCGGCCGCTGGTGATGCGCAACTGCGTCGTCCAGGGCAACGTGTACATCGACGCCTTCGATACCGCGCACGTCATCGAGGACTCCATCGTCACGGGGATGGTGACGAAGAACCTGGGGAACGAACTCGTCGTCCGCCGCTCCGCCTTCGGCCGCCTCCAACTGGAGGCGGGCACGCCGGACGTGGTCGGCGCGACGGTGGAGGACAGCCTCCTGGGGTCACTCGAGAGCACGGCGTTGATCACGTTGCTGAGCGTGACGGTGCTCGGCTCGATGGACGTGGCGCGGTGCTTCGCCAACGACTCGCTCTTCGCGGGCTCCGTCACTCCCCGCCCCGGGGTGGGCAACTGCTTCCGCTACTGCCGGCTGCCAGAGGCCACGCTGGGGGCGTACACCGTGGAGGGGCAGCCCGCGGAGGCGTACGCGTGTACGAGCGAGGTGCCCCGTTTCCGCGCCACCGTCTTCGGAGCACCCGGCGCTGGCGTGCTCGCGAGCGACAGCGGCGCGAGGCTGCTCGATGGCGCGGAGGATGGAGGGGAGCTGGGGGCCTACCGCCACCGTCGCTATGCGTTGCGCGACGAGGCGGTGCTCGCCCGGCTCCGTGAATCCCTGCCCGCGGGCATGAGCGCCATCCTGGTTCCCGACGAACGGCTCGGCCTGGCCCTGCCCGTCGTCACGCCTCCTTCCACCTGATTCCCGCTTCGACTCCAGCGGAGTTCCTCATCATGAAGACCCAGATTTCACGCGACTCCCACGACTCCTCCAAGGGCTACTCCGGCGTCTACCAGCAGCAGGGGCGGATGCTCACCGACGCGGACTGGAACGAGTTGGTGTCCATCATCAACGACCGCGTCACCAGCGCGCTGCGGGACGTGGTGGGCAGCGGCGGCCCCGCCACCGGCAAGCTGCTCATCTCCAACACGCTGCAGATGACGCCCGGCAGCGTCTACGCGGACGGGCTGATGGCCTCGCTGCCCGGCACGACGCCCTTCACCTACGCCACCCAGCCGGACTTCCCATTGGCGCCGGGGGCACCCGCGGTGGGCGAGAGCCTCTACGCGGACGTCTGGGAGCGGCCGGTGCTGTTCCTGGAGGACCCGAACCTCCAGGATCCGGGGCTGCACGGCGCGGACACGAGCACACGCACGCAGGTGATGCTGCAGATCAAGCGCTGCCCCGCGGGCCAGCAACCCACGGACCCGCTCGTCAACCCGGGGCGGGGCAACGCGCCGCTCACCCTGTCCCAGCGCGTGGCGGGCACGGGGCCCGCCGCCCAGTTCACGGGCAACTACCTCTTCCGGCTGGAGGTGCATGACGTGAAGGGCTCGCCCACGGCGCCCAGCGAGCTCACGTTGAAGTGGTCGAGCGAGAACGCGGCGGAGGCCTACGCGAACGGGCCTGGCGTGCCCCAGGACTACCAGGGCAACGACTGGCTCTACGAGTTCTACAACGCCGCGACGGAGCGCCACCTGGGCGTGCACCTCGGCACGCCGTCGGCGGGGTTCCCCTCGCGCGGCCGGTTGGAGGCGGGCTACCCGGTCTCCGTGCCCGACGCGGCCACGTACCCGTTCGTCCGCAGGTGGGACGGCTGGTGCACGCTGACGCGCAACACCACGACGGGAGTGTGGACCTTCGCCAGCGGCGGGAGGGATCGCGGCGCGCCGCTGTCCACGGCCAATGCGCAGGGCGTGCATGGCCATGTGCGCATCGAGAGCGGCGTGCTGCACCTGGAGCTCCAGGACCTGGCGCTCGCGCTCACCCTGACGGGAGGGGGCACCACCAGCCGTGCCTTCGTCGCCGGGGACTACTGGCTGGCGCCCGTGCGCGAACAGGATGCCGCGGGGGACCAGGTCCTGAGCGGCGCGCAGCCCGTGGGGCTCCTCCATCGCTACGTGAAGCTGGGCGTCATCGCGTCGGGCTCCTTCACGCCGGAGCGGACGCTGGGGTTCCCCTCGTTGACACGGCTGATGTCGCCGTCCGTGGGGGACTCGGGGGCGAACTACGTCGGCACGGAGGCGCACGCGGACGTGACGGGCACCACGGTGCAATCACAGCTCAGCTCGCTCATCCCCGTGTTGAACAAGGCGAACTCCGCGTCCAATGGTTCGGGCCTGATTGGCAGCGCGGCCATCACCGGTGCGCCGAAGAACCTGACGGCGGGCACGGTCCGGAGCCAGCTCACCCAGCTCGTCACCCACCTCAACACCCACGTGGCGTCGACCTCCACGGACCACGATGCGCGCTACTACCCGCGAGCGGACGCGAACGCGACCTTCGCATCCACGAGCCACCACCACGATGCGCGGTACCCCTCGATGCTCTACCAGTGGACGTTCACGCTGGAGCCCGACGAGTCGTGGGAGGCGGCGGTGCCCCTCTTCACCCAGCCGCCGCTCATCGCGATGGGACTGAAGCGTCAGATCCCTCAGGGAAACGAGGATGACATCTACTTCGCCTACAGCGGGCCAATCCACCCGCAAATCGAGGTGGAGCTCTATCCCGGGGGGAGCAGCTCCAATGAGCTGTACGTGAGGAACACCTCCGCCGAGACCGTCGAAGTGCAGCTCCGCATGTTCGACGTGCGGTAGGTCCCGGGTTCATCCCTGGGTACGCAGCAACGACTCCAGCTCCTGGCCTGAGAGCCCGGAGTGCGAGGCCAGGGCCTCCAGGAGGGCCGTGCGCGCCGGGCCCTCCTGCAGCCGGAGGAAGATGGGGGAGAGCTCTTCAATGGCCTTCTTCCGCTCGGAGGCGGAGGCGCCGCGCCCCTGGGGCAGGGCGGTGGCGAGGAGGTAGTCGGTGAGAGGGCGCGCCTCGGAGAGCAGGCGGCGCATGGCCCCGGCTCCGGCGCGGAGGATGAACTCGTCCGGGTCCTCCTTGCCGGGGAGCTGCACCACGCGAGTCCTCGGGACGTAGAGCAGCAACAGGTCGCTGTTCTGCTGGATGCCTCGCCAGCCTCCGCGGTCTGGATCCAACATGACCACCAGCTCGCGGGCCCCCGCGGCGAGCAGCAAGTCGATCCGGGCCGTGCTCAGGGTGGTGGAGATGAGGCCGACGCTGTGGGGGAAGCCGGCCTGGTGCAGCAGCATGCAGTCGAAGCCTCCCTCGACGACGATGGCGGAGCCCTCGCCGCGGATGGCGTCGCGGGCGTGGGTCAGCCCGAAGAGCGTCGTGTTGCGGATGAAGATGGAGGAGTTCCGGGTCTCCAGGTACTTGACTCGTTGATGGGGAGGGAGGTCCCGTCCGATGAATGAGAGGGATTGTCCTTCCGGGGAGCAGAACGGGAGCATGACGCGCCGCTTGAAGTAGTCCGTGTGGCGGTCGCCCGCCCTCGGATGGCGCAACACGCCCGCACGCTCACCCGCGTCGAGGAGTTCCTCGCGTGCGAGTGTCTCCGCCAGCGCCGTCCCCGAGGCCGAGGCGTAGCCGAGACCAAAGGCCCGAGCACTCTCCAGCGTGACTCCGCGCGAGGCGATGTAATCCCTCGCGGCCTGTCCCTCCTCATCGTCCCAGAGACGCGATTGGAAATGGGTTGCGGCGAGGGTGACACACCGATGGAGTTCCTCTCGTTCCAGCCGAGCCGCCTGCTGGAAACCGTTCTCCTCGCCGCGCGTCTCGGTCTGGCTCATGGATGACAGGATAACGCGGGAATGGCGCTCACGCCCTCACCCGGTGGACGTACGCCCCGCTGGCAATGACAGCCGTGGAGCCTCGCCAGGTCCTCGCAGATACGAGGCATCCAGCTGATCCAGCCGGGGGCAGCCCAACAGCGTCAGCGTACGGTCAATCTCCTTGCGGAAGAGCTCCAGCGCGAGTTCCACGCCGGCCTGGCCATCGGCGGCCAACCCATACAGGTAGGGCCGGCCAATCATGCAGGCTCGCGCGCCCAAGGCGATTGCCTTCACCACATCCGAGCCACGACGAACGCCGCCATCCAGGATGACCTCCGCGCGCCCACCCACGGCGTCGACGATCTCGGGCAACACGTCGAGAGCGGCAGGCAGGCCATCCAGCTGCCGCCCACCGTGGTTGGAGACGACGAGGGCCTGGACTCCGCGCTCCACGGCGCGCCGGGCATCCTCGGCGCAACTGAGCCCCTTGAGCACCAGCGGACCGGGCCACAACTCCCGAAGCCACTCCAGATCCGCCCAGGTGACGGATGCATCGAACTGGCGCGAGGTATAGGCAGCCACGGAGACCGCATCCCGGCGCGTCAGCGCCTTGCTGTCCTCGAAGTTGCCAAAGGTGGCCCGTGGTGAGCGGGTCATCCGCAGCACCCAGCCCAGGTGCAGCAGGAGGTCAAAGGCATTGGCCACCGTGAGGCGCGGCGGCACCGTGAAGCCATTGCGCACGTCACGCTCGCGATTGCCCATGTCCGGGACATCCACCGTCACGCAAAGCGCCGTGTAGCCCGCGGCCTTCGCCCGTTCCACGAGCGAACGCGTGATTCCACGATCCTTCCAGATGTAGAGCTGAAACCACCCCGGTGCCGGAACCGCCGCGGCGACCTCTTCAATGGTGCACACCGACATGGTGCTCAGCGTGAAGAGGGCCCCCTTCTTCACGGCAGCCCGAGCCGCGAGGCGCTCCCCGCCCGGCGCGAGCAGACCCGCGAGGCCCACCGGCCCGAGGATCAACGGGAGCTCCAGCCGCTGCCCCAGCAGCGTCGTGGAGAGGTCCCGCGTGCTGACGTCCACCAGCGAGCGAGCCCGGAACGCATGGCGGCCAAAGGCTTCCCGGTTGGCGCGCACCGTGAACTCGTCGTCCGCGCCTCCCTCCACGAAATCGAAGAGGAAGCGTGGAATCCGGCGCCGCGCCCGCTGACGCAGATCCTCGATATTGGCTGTCTTGGGCATGTCCGTCTTCAGCCTCGTTAGGAGGGCTGGAGTTCAAGTCAACCATTCGTAATCCCCCAAAATCGCATTCCCCGCAAGGGCCTACCTTTCGTGGGTCGGGGTCGTTTATCGTCTCGCGGAGGCACGGGTGGTTTGCGTGCCCTGCTCCTGTCCGGGTCGCTCTCGCCATGCTCCTGCAAAACGCGCTTCACGCTTCGTTGACGGATCCGAGTCTGGAGGTCATGAACTTCCTGAACGAGATCGCGATCCGCTTTCCAGAGGCGATCTCGTTCGCTCCGGGGAGGCCGAACGAGCAGTTCTATGAAGCCGAAAAGCTCACCGTGTATCTCGACGCGTACTGCCGCTATCTGCGCGAGGAACGCGGGCTGACCGAGGCGCAGGTCAAGACGCAATTGTTTCAATACGGCCGGACCAATGGCCACATCCACGACCTGATCGCGCGGATGCTGGAGAAGGACGAGGGAATCCGGGCCGCGAAGGAGTCCATCGTCGTCACGGTCGGGTGCCAGGAGGGGATGTTCATCTCCTTGCGCGCGCTGTTTTCAGCGCCCACCGATGTGTTGCTGGTGGGAATGCCTTGTTACATCGGCATTACCGGCGCGGCCAAGCTCCTGGGAATCGAGATCGTCCCCGTGACGGAGCGCGAGGACGGGTTGGATCTGCAGGAGCTTGAAGACACGCTGAGCAGGCTCAAGGCGGAAGGCAAACAGCCCCGAGCGCTCTACCTCGTCGCGGACTTCGCCAATCCCTCTGGGAAGAGCCTCCCGGTGCCGGCACGCAAGCGTCTGCTGGAAATCGCCAGGGGCGCGGGGTTTCTCATCATCGAGGACAACCCCTACGGCTTCTTCTTCCGGGAGGGCCCCCGGAAGCCCACCCTCAAATCCATGGATGAGCACCAGCAGGTCATCTACCTGGGCTCGTTCTCGAAGTCCGCCTTCCCTGGCGTGCGGGTGGGCTACGCGGTGGCGGACCAGCGCGTCCTGGGCGCCACGGGGAAGCAGCACCTGTTGGCGGACGAGTTCTCGAAGATCAAGAGCATGCTGACCGTGAATACGCCCGCGCTCAGCCAGGCCATCATCGGCGGGATGCTGGTGATGAATGAGGGAGGGCTCCTTGACGCGAACCGCGAGGCGATTCGCTTCTACAAGGAGAACATGGACGCCACCCTCGGTGCGCTGGAGCGTCACTTCCCGAGGAGCGAGGCCTGGGCGCGCGGCGTGACGTGGAACGTTCCCGAGGGCGGCTTCTTCCTGGTGATGAAGCTTCCCATCGAGGCCGATGAAGCCCTGCTCGAGCGGTCCGCGAAGCACCACCAGGTCATCTGGACGCCCATGCGGTATTTCTACCTGGGCTCGGGAGGAGAGACCGAGCTGCGGCTCTCCTGCAGCTATCTCACTCCCGCCGAGATTGAAGAGGGAATCTCCCGCCTGGCCAGGTTGATCCGTTCGGCGCTGGAGCAGCAGCCCGCCCGGGCACTCTCCGTGGGGTGAGGTTGTAGCGGGCTCAGGCGGCCGCGAACTGCCGCTCCACCAGGCGGCGGTACAGGCCTTCCTGCTCCATGAGGGAGGCATGGCTGCCGCTCTGGACCACCTGCCCGCCTTCCAGCACCAGCACGCGGTCCGCGCCGAGCACCGTGGACAGGCGGTGGGCGATGATGAGCGTGGTGCGCCCGCGCATCAGCCGCTCCAGGGCGTCCTTCACCAGGTGCTCGCTCTCCGCGTCGAGTGCGCTGGTGGCCTCGTCCAGGACGAGCAGGCGCGGGTCCTTGAGGATGGCGCGGGCAATGGCCACGCGCTGCTTCTGGCCGCCGGAGAGCTGCACGCCGCGCTCGCCCACGGAGGTGCGGTAGCCGTCCGGGAAGCGGCAGACGAAGTCGTGCGCGTTGGCGGCGCGGGCGGCGGCCTCCACCTCGGCCTCCGTGGCGTCGAGCCGCCCGTAGCGGATGTTGTCGAAGATGGAGCCGGAGAAGAGCATGGGCTCCTGCGCCACCACGCCAATCTGCTGACGCAGCCACTCCGGGTCCACCGTGCGCAGGTCCCGCCCGTCCAGGAGGAGACTCCCTCCCTGCGGGTCATACATGCGCGCCAGCAGCCCGGCGATGGTGGACTTGCCCGCGCCCGAGGGGCCGACGATGGCCACCACCTCGCCGGGCTGGATGGCCAGGTTGAGGTCCTTCAGCACGGGCGCGTCCAGCCGCGTCGGGTAGGCGAAGCGCACGGACTGGAACTCGACGTGGCCCTGGAGGGGGTCGATGCGCTCACCGCCGGAGATGGGCATGCCGGGCTTGCGATCCAGCAAGTCGAAGACGCGCTCGGCGGAGCCGGAGGCCCGCATGAAGTCCGCCCACAGGTCCGTCAGCCCGCTCACCGACATGGAGACCAGCGTGGTGTAGACGAGGAAGGAGGTGAGGCTTCCAATGGACAGGTCGCCCCTCAGCATCAGCCGGCTGCCGTACCACAGCACGAGGGACCCGGCGATGAAGCCACCGAAGGTGCTGCCGCCGATGAAGAAGGCGGACAGCTGGGTGCGCCGGCGGGCCAGCGCGAGCGCCTTCGCCAGGGCGACGCTGTAGCGTCCCCCCTCGTGGCGCTCGGCCGCGAAGGAGCGCACGGTGCGGATGCCGACGAAGATCTCCTCGGCCACCGCGTTGGACGCGGCGTGCTCGTCGTTCACGCGCCGGGAGGTCAACCGCATGCGCCGGCCATACACCATGGCCACCACCACCACCGGAGGCACCACGGTGAGCATCAGGAGCGTGAGCGTGGGCGAGGTGTAGAAGAGCAGCGCGACGCCGCCCAGCACCTGCGCCCCGCTGCGCAGCGCCATGGCGATGTTGCCGCTCACCGACTGCTGGAGCACCGCCGTGTCGGCGCCCAGCCGGGTGACCAGCTCGCCCGTCTTGCTGTTGTCGAAGAAGGCCACCTCCTGGGACACGAGGTGGGAGAAGAGCCGCTCGCGCAGCGCCTGCACGACGTTTTCGCCCGCGCTGGTGAAGAAGTAGTAGCGCAGCGCGTTCGCCACGGCCGTGACCGCGAAGATGACCGTCATCCAGAGCGTGGCCCGGTCGATGAGGGCCTGGTCCCGGGCGCCGAGCGCCTCGTCGATGATGAGGCGGATGGCCTGCGGGAAGAGCAGGGACAGCCCGCTGCCGATGAACAGGAAGAAGACGCCCGCGGAGAGCCTGCGCGCCTCGGGACGGGCAAGGCTCAGGATGCGGCGCGGAGTGACGGAGGACGCGGCAGGGGGCATGGGTCGGTCGGACGAGGAGGCGCGGTGGGCGTTTCTGGCCGGGTGCCGGAGTCACCGGAAGCGGTGGGGGCGGGGGACGCGGGCGGCGTCAGGCCGCCTGGGCCTGCCTGCGGCCGCGGGTTTCGAGCGCGAGCCGCTCGAGGGTGTCGATGGCCACGCTGTCCTTGCGCATGGCCTTCAGCTCCTCGGAGAGCTTCTGGACGCGCGCGTGGAGCACCTGGTCCTTCAGCAGGGCCTGGACGCGCTCGCGGATGGCCTCCGGCGTGGCCTCGCGCAGCGACAACTGGTAGGCGAGTCCCTGCTTCTCCAGCAGCTCCGCGTTGAGCGGCTGGTCAGCGAACAGGGGGATGATGAGCATGGGCACGCCGTGCCGCAGGGCCCGGCCCACCGCGCCCCAGCCCCCGTGCGTCACCAGCGCCGCGACGTGGGGGAAGACCTGCTCGTGGGGCAGGAAGGCTTCGGTGCGGATGTGGGGGCCCAGGTTGTCGGGCACGTCGCGGGCGCCGGCCGTGGTGGCCAGGACCGGCATCCCCGTGGGGTCCAGGGCCTTCAGCACCCGGCGCATCAGCCCTCCGTCCTGGCCCACGCTGGTGGTGCTGACCAGCACGGTGCCGGGCGCGATGGGGCCGAACGTCGCGGAGTTCTCCGCGGTCGCCCCGTCGAAGGCGATGGTGCCCGCGTAGAGCTGCTCGCCCCGCCGGGGGACTCCCGCCAGGATGTTCTCCGGCACCATGGCGAGGTGGAGCTCGCTGGAGCCCATGGTCTGGAACAGCTCGGCGTGCTTCGCGGCGCGCGGCGGCAGGCCGAGCTTCGCCCGCGTGCGCCGCAGGGGCAGGAACGCCTCCACCAGGGCGTGTGTCAGCCGGGGCATGCGCCGCGCGAGCCGGCCCGGGGGCGCGGTGCGCAGCAGCACCGGCAGCCCGTCCGCGTCGATGACGCTCCCCAGGTTGCCGGTGCTGATGGCGGGAATGCCCAGGCGCTCCGCCGCGTACCCCGCGCCGAAGGCGAAGTAGTCGTACACCACGCAGTCCACCTGCTCACGGCGCAGCAGGGGCTCCAGCTGGTGGCAGTAGTCCTCCGCGCTGCCCAGCACCGCGCGGCGGTAGCACGCGAACCAGTAGGCCCTGCGCAGCAGCAGCGAGACGCGCATCCAACCGGGAAGCGTCTCGCGGGCGGCCTCCATCCGGTCCATGATGCCCCGGTAGTCGCCGACCGGCACCAGCTCCGCCCCCGAGGCCTCCACCTCGGCGGGGACGGCCTCCTCGGTGAACACGAGCACCCGGTGCCCGCGAGCGACCAGGCTCTGGGCCAGGTCGAGCACGCGCGTCAGGTGGCCCTTCATCTGGCCCTTGCCGCCCGGTGTGACCATGAGGAAGGTGGCCCGGTCACCCTGCCGCGCGGGAGTCGTGGGGGTCTGCATGGGGGACCTCGGGGGAGGCGCCACGGCCCGGGTCACCCCGGGCGGGGCCGGGTTAGCGGAGGAAGTACTCGGCCTGTCCGTAGGGCATGCCCGCCGGAATGCCCTTCTCCGCGCAGTACGCGAGCAGCTTCCGGGACTCGACGAGCTGCGGGGAGTTCTCGTGGTAGCCCATCACCATGACGTGTCCCAGCCACGGCTCGCGGCCCATGGCGTAGATGTGGACCTGTCCGGGCTTGAGCCGCTGGACGATTTCGATGGCGCGCACGGCGTTGGAGCCGTTGAGCCTGCGCGACTGGTCCATCTTGCGCTGCATCGGCGCGGGCAGCAGCGGGCCGTACATCCAGCTCAGGGGCCCGCCCTCGGACTCCATGCCCAGCCACATCATGTCGATGTCGCCCACCTCGCGGTGGATGTGCTCGTACAGGTGGGGCTCCAGCGCGTTGGAGTCCGCCGCCATCAGCAGGGACTTGCCCTCCAGCTTGACGAGGTGGGCCAGCTTGGCCTGGATGTCCAGGTCGCCGTGCTCGCCGATGAAGGGCAGCCCGATGAGCTCGCCGTTGGGGAGCGGCAGGGACTCCAGCTCCGCCAGCGCCACCACGTTCTGGAAGCCCGCCTGCTTGAGCATCAGCTTGAGTGACGGGTCCGCCAGGCTGCCACCGCCAGCGGCCGGCACGACGAGGGTGCCGATGCGGTGCCGCAGCTGCAGCAGCGGCTCGAACATCAGGTGGTCCGCGTGGCCGTGGGTGATGAGGACGTAGTCGATCTTCTCCGGCAGGTCCGCGAAGGTGTAGCGCGGCAGGTCCGTGGGGAAGTCGTAGCTGACGACCGGGTCCGTGAGGATGCTGACGTGGCGTGACTCGATGAGCGCGCACGCGTGGCCGAAGTAGCGCACGCGCACCCCGTCCCCGTCGTACCGGGGCGCCGGACGCGGGGGCTCTTCCGTGAAGAAGGCGGCGAAGGTGTCCGCGTCCTTCTCCGCGATGCCCAGCGCCTCGCGCACGGGCGCCACCGGCGCCGGGGTGCGGCTCATGGCGAAGAGCCGGTCAAGGGCCTCGTGCCGGTAGGGCACCTTCACCTGGAGGCTGCCGTCCGCGGTGTCCAGGCGCGGCGTGCTGAAGACGTACGGGCGCTCGTCCCCGTGGATGAGCCGCATGGACAGGCTCTGCGAGGACTCGCGGTGGAAAGGGCTGCGGTAGAGCAGCGCCTCGAAGAAGCGCGGCGAGGCCCGGTTGTTCAGGTCGTACGTCAGCTCCACGTAGCCGCGCAGCAGGTCCGGCACGCGCGGGTACAGGTCCTCCAGCGAATATCCCTCCGCGGTGGCCAGCAGCTTGTCCAGCTCCAGCATGGCCTTCGCGTACTGGAGCGACAGCGCCTCGTCCTTCAGCGTGCGCTCCAGCAGCGCCTTCACGTCGCCCACCCGGTCCACGCCGAGGTTGAGGTAGGGGCCGCCGCGCAGCGCCGGGCTCTTCAGCGCCGCCACGTGGATGGCCGGGTTGGCCACGAAGGACTCCATGATCTTCACATGGAGGTTCGCCACGAACAGCGGCGCCGTCATGGGCGAGGCCAGGAACCACCACGCGTACCACTGGTTGTAGAGCGGCTCGGTGACGACGTTTTGTTTCAGGAACAATGCGGGCTGAGACATCCTTCAATCCTTGGTGGCGCACGCCCTGGTGAGCGCGCACGGTCCGGCGGCTCCCTCGGGTCACGACCTGGGTCGGCTGCGGGTCACTGCGTGCGCTGGGGCAGTTTGCCACAATCAGTGAAATTGTATAGGTGTCAGCCCAGCCATAATTGCATTCCGTGCATTGTGGGCTCTCTGTAAAAACTGCGGTGCAGCCGGGAAACATACATCTCTGAGGCTTGGTATGGGTGCAGGGCTTACCCCGCGTGGCGGCACGTTGGTGGAGTTGTTGTTGGGGCGGGCGGAGACGAAGCCCGACGAGCGCCTCTACACCTTCCTGGAAGAAGACGGCCCGGACGCGGAGCTGACGTATCGCGGGCTGGATGCGCGGGCGCGGCGTATCGCGGTGGCGCTCCAGGAGTCCACGCCCGCCGGTGAGCGCGCGGTGCTGCTGTATCCGCCGGGGCTGGAGTACGTGGCGGGCTTCTTCGGGTGTCTGTACGCGGGGGTGGTGGCGGTGCCGGCCTACCCGCCGGATCCGATGCGGCTGGAGCGGACGCTGCCGCGGCTGAGGGCCATCATCCAGGACGCGCAGGCGACGGTGGTGCTCACCACGTCCTTCGTGCTGTCGATGAAGGAGGCCCTCTTCGAGTTCGCGCCGGACCTGGCGGCGCTGCGCTGGGTGGCCACGGACGAACTGCCGGAGGGCGGGGAGTCAGGCTGGCGGGGCACGGAGGCGGATCCGGAGTCGCTGGCGTTCCTCCAGTACACCTCCGGATCCACGGGCACGCCGCGCGGGGTGATGCTGAGCCACGGCAATCTGTTGCACAACCTGAGGCTCATCTCCGGGGCCTTCCAGGTGCGCGCGGACAGCGCGGGCGTCATCTGGCTGCCGCCGTACCACGACATGGGGCTCATCGGCGGCATCCTCCAGCCGCTGTACGCCGGCTTCGCGTGCACGCTGATGTCGCCGATGACGTTCCTCAAGAACCCCTTCCGGTGGCTGGAGGCGCTGTCGCGCACCCGGGGCACCATCAGCGGAGGGCCCAACTTCGCCTTCGACCTGTGCGTGCGCAAGGTGTCGGAGGAGCAGCGGCGCCAGCTGGACTTGAGCCACTGGGAGGTGGCGTTCTGCGGCGCGGAGCCCATACGCGCGGAGGCGTTGGATCGCTTCGCGGAGGCGTTCGGGCCGAGCGGCTTCCGCCGGGAGGCGTTCTACACGTGCTACGGGCTGGCGGAAGGGACGCTCATCGCCTCCGGCGCGACGAAGGGCCACGTGCCGGTGCTGCGCACGCTGGACCGCAAGGCGCTGGAGCTGGGCCGGGCCGAGTCCCCGTCCGCGAGCACGGAGGCGCGCACGCTGGTGGGCTGCGGCAAGTCCCTGGAGGATCAGGAGCTGCGGGTGGTGCACCCGGAGCTGCGCGAGCCGTGTCCCCCGGGCGTGGTGGGGGAGGTCTGGGTGTCGGGACAGAGCGTCGCGCGCGGGTACTGGCGGCGGCCCGAGGAGTCCGAGGCGTCCTTCCAGGGGCGGCTGGCGGACGGGCGTGGTCCCTTCCTGCGCACCGGTGACCTGGGCTTCCTCGACGCGGACGGTGAGCTCTTCGTCACCGGCCGCATGAAGGACCTCATCATCCTGCGCGGGCGCAATCACTACCCGCAGGACCTGGAGCTGACCGCGGAGTCGAGCCACCCGGCGCTGCGGCCCGGCTGTGGCGCGGCCTTCGCCGTGGAGGTGGGCGGTCAGGAGCGGCTCGTCCTGGTCCAGGAGGTGGACCTGCGCCGCTACGCGAACCTGCGCCAGCAGTTCGAGGCGGGCGAGGTCGCCCTGGGCGCCATCCGCCAGCGGCTGGCCGAGGGGCACGAGGTGCGGCCCCACGCGGTGGTGCTCATCGAGCCGGGCAGTCTGTCGAAGACGTCCAGCGGCAAGGTGCAGCGCCGCGCCACCCGCGCGGCCTATCTGGAGGGTTCGCTGCGCGTCGTGCTGGCCTGGGAGGAGGAGGGTCCCCCGGAGGGCGGTCCTTCCGGTGGCGGTGTTTCCGGTGGTCCGTCGAGTGGGTCGTCGTCCGGGACGTCCTCGCCACCGTCCTCCGGGGCGGGCGGCGGGACGGCGCGCGCCGAGGGCGGGGCCGGCGCTCCGAGCCGGCTGGAGGCGGTGGAGGCGTGGCTGGTCTCGCGGCTGGCGGCTCGGCTGCAGCTGCGCCCCGAGTCGCTCCGGCTCGACGAGCCCATCACCCGCCACGGGTTGGACTCGCTGGCCGCCGTCGAGCTCGCGAACGACGTGGAGACCGGCCTGGGCGTGGCGCTGCCCATGGAGGTGCTCCTGCAGGGCCCCAGCCTGTCCGAGCTGGCCCGCCGCATCTGCGCGAAGCAGGAGGGGACCCACCGGGGCGCGCCCACCCGGACGTCGAGCGAGGACGCGGTGCCGCTGTCCTTCGCGCAGCAGCGCCTGTGGTTCCTCCACCAGCTGGAGCCGGGCAGCCCGCTGCATCACATCCCCGCGGCCGTGCGTCTCACCGGCGAGCTGGACGTGGCGGCCCTGTCGGGGGCCCTCGGTGCGCTGGTGCGGCGCCACGAAGCCCTGCGCACCACGGTGGACGAACGGGACGGCGTGCCCGTGCAGTGCGTCCTCGCCCACCTGGACGTGACGCCGCGAGTGGAGGATCTGACGGACGTGCCCGCGGCCCGGCGCGAGGCGGAGATGCACCGGCGCCTGCGGGAGGAGGCGTGCCGCCCTTTTGATCTGACGCACGGCCCGCTGCTGCGTGCGCTCCTGTTGCGCACCGGGGAGCGGGAGCACGTGCTGCTGCTGGTGGTGCACCACCTCGTGGCTGACGGCTGGTCCCTGGGCGTGCTCGTGCGCGAGGTGGGCGCGCTCTACGCCGCGCTTCGCGAGGGCCGGGACGCCACGCTGCCGGCGCTCCCCGTGCGGTACGTGGACTACACGGTCTGGCATCGGGAGTGGCTGAAGGGCGACGTGCTGGAGTCCCAGCTCGCGTGGTGGCGCAAGCAGCTCGCGGGCGCGCCGCAGGTGCTGGAGCTGCTGGGGGACGCGCCCCGGCCGCCCGTGCAGTCCTACCGGGGCGCGAAGCGGCCCGTGCGTCTGTCCGCGGAGCTCACCCGGGCCGTGCGCGAATTGGCCGTGCGGGAGGGTGTGACGCCCTTCATGGTGTTGCTGGCCGCCTTCCAGGCGGTGTTGCACCGGTACTCCGGTCAGGAGGACGTGTGCGTGGGCACGCCGGTGGCGGGCCGGACGCACGCGGAGCTGGAGGGGATGGTGGGCGTGTGCATCAACGCGCTCGTGCTGCGCACGCGGGTGGAGGGACAGCGGTCCTTCCGGGAGCTGCTGGCGCGCGTGCGTGAGGTGACCCTGGGCGCCTATGCGCACCAGGACGTGCCCTTCGAGCTGCTGGTGCAGGCCCTGCAGCCGGCGCGCTCGCGCAGCCACGCGCCGCTCTTCCAGGCCATGCTCATCCTGCAGCCGGCCTCGGCGGTGTCGCCCGCGCTGCCCGGCGTGGAGGCGCGCCTGGAGGATGTGGACACCGGCACGGCGCAGTACGACCTGACGCTGTCGCTGCACCAGGTCCAGGGCGCGCTGGAAGGGACGCTGGAGTACAGCACCGACCTCTTCCAGGCCTCCACCGCCGCGCGGCTGGTGTCGAACCTGGAGACGCTGCTGACGGGCGCCGTGGCGGAGCCCTCGCGGGCGGTTTCCCAGCTGCCGCTGCTGTCGGAGGACGAGCGGCGGCGGGTGCTGGGGGAGTGGAACGCCACGCGCCGGCCCTACGAGGATTCGGGGCTCGCGGCGCTGCTGGAGGCGCAGGCGGCGCGCACGCCGGACGCGGTGGCGCTGGTATCTGGCGCGGAGCGCCTCACGTACCGCGCGCTGCACCGCCGGGCGAACGCGCTGGCGGCGCGGCTGCGCGCGGAGGGCGTGGGGCCCGAGGTCGTGGTGGGCCTGTGCGTGCGCCGCTCGGTGGAACTGGTGGTGGGGATGCTGGGCATCCTCAAGGCGGGAGGCGCGTACCTGCCGCTGGACCCCAACTACCCGGCGGAGCGGCTGGCGTACATGTTGGAGGACTCGGGGGCGCGCCTGCTGCTGACGCAGGCGTCGCTGGCCGGGACGCTGGGCGCGGACGGAGTGCGCCCGGTCCTGGTGGACGCGCCGGATGCGCGCGGCGAGGCGTCCGAGCACGGGCCCGGCGACGGCGCGGGCCCGGAGCACCTGGCGTACGTGCTGTATACGTCGGGCAGCACGGGGCGCCCCAAGGGCGTGCAGGTGGTGCAGCGCAACGTGGCCAACTTCTTCGCCGGCATGGACGAGCGCGTGCCGGTGGGGCCTCGGCCGGTGTGGCTGGCCGTCACCAGCGTCTCCTTCGACATCTCCGTGCTGGAGCTGTTGTGGACGCTGGCGCGCGGGTTCCAGGTGGTGGTGCACGGGGATGAGGTGGGCGCGGCCTCGGTGCTGGCGGAGGTGCGCCAGCACGCGGTGACGCACCTGCAGGGCACGCCGTCGCTGGCGCGGGCGCTGCTGCTGGAGCCCGGAGCCGAGGAGGTGCTGGGCACGCTGCGCTGCCTGCTGGTGGGCGGTGAGGCCCTTCCTCCGGCGCTGGCGGCATCGCTGGCGAGGCGGCTGCCCCGGCGGCTGCTCAACATGTATGGCCCGACGGAGACCACCGTCTGGTCCTCCACGCACACGGTGGGGGCGGCGGAGTCGCCGGTGCCGATTGGCCGGCCCCTGGCCAACACGGAGCTGTACGTGCTGGACGCGCACCTGCGCCCGGTACCGGGAGGGGTGGCGGGAGAGCTGTACATCGGCGGCGAGGGCGTGGTGCGCGGCTACCGCGGCCGCCCGGAGCTGACGGCGGAGCGCTTCATTCCGGATCCGTTCAGCGGGAGGCCGGGGGCGCGGCTGTACCGGACGGGAGACCTGGCGCGGTGGAAGGCGGACGGGACGCTGGAGTTCCTCGGCCGCGTGGACTTCCAGGTGAAGGTGCGCGGCTTCCGCATCGAATTGGGCGAGGTGGAGGCCGTCCTCGCGCGGCACCCTGGCGTCCAGGCCGCGGTGGTGTCCGCCCGAGAGGAGGCGCCCGGGGACCGGAGGCTGGTGGCGTATGCCGTGCCCCGCCCGGGACACACGCTGGACGTCAGCTCGCTGCGCGAGCACCTGCGGCGCGGGCTGCCGGAGTACATGGTGCCCTCGGCCTTCGTGGTGCTGCAGGCGCTGCCGCTGACGCCCAACGGCAAGGTGGATCGCAAGGCGCTGCCCGCGCCGGAGGGCCGGGGGCTGGAGCCGCGCCGCGAGGCCTTCGTCGCGCCGCGCACGCCCACCGAGGAGCGGGTGGCGGGACTCTGGGCGCGCCTGCTGCAGGTGGAGCGGGTGGGCCTCCACGATGACTTCTTCGAACTGGGCGGGCACTCGCTGCTGGCGGCCCGGCTGGTGGCCGCGGTGCGCGCGTCGTTCGGCGTGGAGGTGCCGCTGCGGGACGTGTTCTCGGCCCCGACAGTGGCTGGCCTGGCGGAGCGCCTCCAGGCCGCGGCGGGAGGCGGGCAGGCTTCGGCGCTGCCCCCCGTGCGGCCCGTGGCTCGCGGCGAGACGGCGCCGCTGTCGTTCGCGCAGCAGCGGCTGTGGTTCCTTGATCAGATGGAGCCGGGCAACCCGGCGTACAACGTCCCCGGCGCCGTGTGGCTCGACGGCGCCCTCGACGTGGCCGCCCTCGAGGAGGCGCTCCGCGAGGTGCTCCGGCGTCACGAGGCTCTTCGGACGCGCTTCCGCGAGCAGGAGGGAGGACCCGTCCAGGTCATCTCGCCCGTGCCGGCCGGCCCGCTGTTGGAGGTGGTGGAGGTCCAGGGCGGGGATGCGGCCGCGCTCGAGGACGAGGCCCTGCGGCGCTCCCGTGAGGAGGCCCGTCGTCCGTTCGAGCTCACGCGCGGGCCGTTGATGCGCGCCACGCTGCTGCGGCTCGGGGCGCATGAGCACGTGCTGCTGCTGACGCTCCACCACATCATCTCGGATGGCTGGTCGCTGCGGGTGCTGGTGCGCGAGGCGGTGCAGGCCTATGGGGCCCTCGTCGAGGGACGTGCCCCCGTGCTGCCACTGCTCCCGGTGCAGTACGCGGACCATGCGCTGTGGCAGCGGGAGTGGCTCCGGGGCGAGGTGCTGGACGCGCAGGTGGCCTGGTGGCGCGAGCACCTGGCGGGGGCGCCTCCCGTGCTGGACCTTCCCACCGACAGACCCCGCACGGCGGTGCAGGGCTTCCGCGGCGCGCTGCTGCCGGTCCAGTTGCCCCGGGAACTCTCCGGCGCGCTGAAGTCGCTGGCCCGTGCGGAGGGCGTCACGCCTTTCATGGTGCTGCTGGCGGGGCTCCAGGTGCTGCTGTCGCGGTACTCGGGACAGCAGGACGTGAGCGTGGGCACGCCGGTGGCGGGGCGCCACGGCGCGGAGGTGGAGGAGCTGATCGGCGTGTTCATCAACACGCTGGTGCTGCGCACGAAGCTGGAGGCCGAGGCGTCCTTCCGGACACTGCTGGGACAGGTGCGCGAGACGACCCTGGGCGCGTTCGCGCACCAGCAGGTGCCCTTCGAGCGGCTGGTGCAGGCGCTCCAGCCCGAGCGGCGGCTGGGGTACTCGCCGCTGTTCCAGGTGATGCTCATCCTCCAGCAGGACCTTCAGGCCGAGCTGAACCTGCCCGGGCTGAGCGCGCGCCTGCGCGACGTGGATGTCGGCACCTCCCGCTTCGACTTCACGCTCTCCCTCGCGGACACGGCGGAGGGATTCCAGGGGACGCTGGAATACAGCACGGACCTGTTCGAGGCGGCGACGGTGCAGCGGATGTTGGGGCACCTGCACGTGCTGCTGGAGGCTGCGGTCGCGGCGCCGGAGCGCAAGCTGTCCGAGGTGACGCTGCTGACGGAGGCGGAGCGTCAGCAGGTGCTGAAGGGATGGAACGCGACGGAGCAGGAGTACGCGCGCGAAAGCAGCATCGCGGAGGAGTTCGAGCGTCAGGTGGCGCAGCGGCCGGACGCTGTGGCGGTGGAGTGCGGAGAAGAGAAGCTGACGTACCGGCAGCTGGATGAGCGAGCCAACCAGCTGGCGCACTTGCTGAGAAGCAAGGGAGTCGGAGCCGAGGAGCGGGTGGGGTTGTGCCTGGAGCGCTCGGTGGAGTTGGTGGTGGCGCTGGTGGGCATCGCGAAGTCCGGAGGCGCGTACGTGCCGCTGGAAGCGGACTACCCCCAGGCGCGGCTGGAGCAGATGGTGTCGGAGGTGAAGCCGCGGGTGGTGGTGACGCGGCGAGCGCTGGCGGAGAAGCTGCCGGTGCAGGGCATGGAGTGCGTGCTGCTGGAGGAAGTGGCGGAGAAGCTGGCGCAGCAGCCGAAGCACGCGCCGAGGAGTGGAGTGAGTGGACGCAACCTGGCGTACATCGACTTCACCTCGGGAAGCACGGGCAAGCCGAAGGGCGTGTGCACGGAGCAGCGGGGCGTGCTGCGCACGGTGAAGGGGACGAAGTACGCGCACCTGGGGCCTGAAGAGACGCTGCTGCTGATTGCGCCGGTGTCGTTTGACGCTTCGACGCTGGAGGTGTGGGGCAGCCTGCTGAATGGGGCAAGGCTGGTGGTGTACCCGCCGGGCCCGGTGGGAGACGTGGAGGAGTTGAAGCGGGTGGTGAAGGGGAAGGGCGTCACGACGTTGCACCTGACTGCGGGACTCTTCGCCCAGGTGGTGGACGCGGACGTGGAGGTGCTGCGGGGCCTCAAGCAGTTGCTGACGGGCGGAGACGTGGTGTCGGCGCCGCACGTGCGCCGGGTGGTGGAAGAGCTGAAGGTGCCGGTGACGGCGTGCTACGGCCCGACGGAGAACACGCTCTTCACCAGCTGCCACCGGATGACGGAAGGCAGCCAGGTGGGCGAAGTGGTGGCCATCGGGCAGCCGATTGGCAACACGCGCGTGTACGTGCTGGACGCGGCGCTGAACCCGGTGCCGGTGGGCGTGGCGGGCGAGCTGTACGCGGCCGGAGAGGGCGTGGCGCGAGGCTACCTGGGAAGCGCGGAGCTGACGGCGGAGCGCTTCATGCCGGACGTGCACGGAGGCCTGTCCGGAGAGCGGATGTACCGGACGGGAGACCTGGCGCGGTGGCGTGCGGACGGGACGTTGGAGTTCCTGGGCCGAGCGGACACGCAGGTGAAGGTGAGGGGCTTCCGAATCGAGCTGGGCGAAGTGGAAGGAGCGCTGCGAGCGCACCCTGCGGTGAAGGAAGCGGTGGTGGTGGCCAAGGGCCAGGGCGCGGGCGACAAGCGCCTCATCGCCTATGTCGTCGGTCATGGCCCCGAGCCCCTCGACGTGGGTGAGCTGCGCCGCGCGCTCCAGAGCCGGGTGCCGGAGTACATGGTCCCCGCGATCTTCGTGCCCCTGGAGGCGCTGCCGCTGACGTCCAACGGCAAGGTGGATCGCAAGGCCCTGCCGGAGCCGGAAGGCGTTCGTCCGGAGCTGGCGCGTCAGTACGTGGCGCCGCGCACCGAAGTGGAGAAGACGCTGGCGGAGATCTGGGCCCAGGTGCTGGGGCTGGACCGCGTGGGCGTGCAGGACAACTTCTTCGAACTGGGCGGTGACTCCATCCTGAGCCTGCAGGTGGTGTCCCGCGCGAAGAGGGCGGGCCTGGAGGTGACGCCGAAGCAGCTCTTCCAGAAGCAGACGGTGGAGGCGCTGGCGCAGGTGGTGAAGGCCGCGCAGGTGGTGGCCGCGCAGGGCCCGGTGGAAGGCCCGGTGGAGCTGACGCCTGTGCAGCAGGCGTTCTTCGCGCAGGAGCGGAGCCAACCGCACCACTTCAACCAGTCGCTGCTGCTGGAGGTCTCGCGCGCGCTGGACGCGGCGGTGCTGGAGAAGGCGCTGAGCGAGGTGGTGAAGCACCACGACGCGCTGCGGATGCGCTTCGAGCGAGTGGACGGCGAGTGGACGCAGCGCAACGCGAGCGTGGAAGAAGCGGGCGCGCTGAAGCTGGAGCAGGTGGACCTGCTCGGGGCGCAGGACGTCGCCACGGAGCTGGAGCAGGTGGCGACGCGGGTGCAGGGCAGCCTGGACTTGGAGAAGGGCCCGCTGGTGAAAGCGGTGCTCTTCGAACTGGGAGAGAAGGGCCGGAGGCTGCTGGTGGTGGTGCACCACCTGGTGGTGGACGGCGTGTCGTGGCGGGTGGTGGTGGAGGACGTGGAGCGGGCGTGTGAGCAGGTGGCGAGGGGCGAGGCGGTGGAGCTTGGTCCGAAGAGCGCCTCGTACCAGCAGTGGGCCAAGAGGCTGAAGGAGTACGCGGGGCAGGTGGAAGGAGAGGTGGCGTACTGGGAAGCCCAGGGCGCCGCGCAGGTGTCGTCGCTGCCGGTGGACGAGGCAGGTGGCCGCAATGAGACGGGCCTGGAGGGAGAGGTCCGTCTGGAGTTGAGCCGTGAAGAGACGGCGGGGCTGCTGCGCGAGGTGCCTGGTGCGTACCGGGCGCGAGTGGACGAGGTGCTGCTGGCGGGACTGGTGGCGGCGCTGAAGAAGTGGAGAGGGCTGGAGCGGGTACGGGTGGAGCTGGAAGGCCACGGGCGCGAGGAGGAAGTGGGGCTGGAGGTGTCGCGCACGGTGGGTTGGTTCACCAGCGTGTACCCGGTGGTGGTGGAGGCGCCGAAGGCGGAGGGCGCGGGCGCGTGGGTGAGGGCGGTGAAGGAGTCGGTGCGGCGGGTGCCCGGCAAGGGCCTGGGCTTCGGGCTGCTGAAGTACCTGGGCAGTGGCGAGAGTCAGAAGAAGCTGCGCGCACTGCCGAAGGCGGAGGTCGTCTTCAACTACCTGGGCCAGGTGGACGCGACGGCGGCGCAGTCGAAGTACTTCGCGCCGGCGAAGGAGAAGGCGGGCGAGGCGCAGGCGAAGGGCGAGAAGCGCGCGCACGTGTTGGGCGTCAACGGGCTGGTGGTGGGCGGCCGGCTGGAAGTGGCCATCGACTACGGCCGGGAGTTGCACCGCCGCGAGAGCGTGGAGGAGTTGGCGCGGCACTACGCGCAGGAGTTGCGTCAGCTGCTGCGGCAGCGGACGGAGTCCGAAGCGGGGCTGTGGACGGCGGTGGACTTCCCGCTGGTGAAGGCGAGCCCTCCGCAGTTGGAGAAGGTGCTGGGCCGGGGCGAGGGCGTGGAGGACGTCTATCCGCTCTCCCCGTTGCAGCAGGGCCTGCTCTTCCACTCGCTGCTGGAGGCGGGCAGTGGTGTCTACGTCGAGCAGCTCACCTGGGAGGTGCGCGGCGGACTCGACGTCTCGGCGTTCAGGAAGGCGTGGGAGACGGTGGTGGAGCGGCTGTCCATCCTGCGCACGCGCTTCCTCTGGGAAGGGCTGGAGGATCCGCTGCAGGTGGTGCAGCGCACGGTGCAGCTGCCGTGGGAGGAGCGTGACTGGAGCAGCCTCGGGCGCGAACAGCAGCGGAGCTCGCTGGACGAGTACCTGAAGGCGGACAGCCGCCGGGGCTTCGAGCTGGGCCAGTCGCCGCTGATGCGCATGGCGGTGATGAAGCTGGGCGAAGACGGCTGGCGCTTCGTCTGGAGCCACCACCACCTGTTGCTGGACGGCTGGAGCCTCGGCCTGGTGCTGGAGGAGTTGTTCGCCACCTACGAGTCGCTGGTGACGGGCGCGCAGGCGCGAAGCAGCGCTCGCTCCGCCTACCGCGAGTACATCGAGTGGCTCGGGAAGCAGGACTCGAAGACGGCGGAGGCGTACTGGCGTGAGGCGCTGAAGGGCGTGAGCGCGTCGACGCGGCTGCCACTGGAAGCGCGTGGCTCGAAGAGCATCAAGGGCCAGCAGGAACTGCATGTGCAGCTGACGGAGGAAGAATCGTCGGCGGTGCAGGGCTTCGCGCAGCGGCAGCAGGTGACGGTGAACACCCTGGCGCAGGGCGCATGGGCGCTGGTGCTGGGACGCCACGCGGGCGAAGGCGAAGTTGTCTTCGGCGCCACGGTGGCGGGCCGTCCGACCGAGCTGGACGGCGTCGAAGGCATGGTCGGCCTCTTCATCAACACGCTCCCGGTCCGGGTGAAGCTGCCAGGGGACGAGGTGGTGGCGGAGTGGCTGAAGGGGCTCCAGAAGCAGCAGGCCGAGCAGCGGCAGTTCGAGCACAGCGCGCTGGTGCAGGTGCAGGGCTGGACCGACGTGCCGCGCAGGCAGCCGCTCTTCGAGAGCCTGCTCGTCTTCGAGAACTACCCCATCGATGACTCCCTCAAGCGCAGGACGGCCCAACTGGACGTCCGGGACGTGTGGCTCGGGGAGCGGACGAACTATCCCCTCACGCTGTCGGTGATCCCGGGTCCCCAGCTGCGCTTGAGGCTGGCCTACGAAACCTCCCGCTTCGAGCAGCGCGGGATGGATGCGCTGCTGAGTCAGTGGAAGGTGGCGCTGCTCGGACTGATGACGAGCGCCAGCAAGCGGCTGGAAGCGGTGCCGCTGCTGACGGAGGCGGAGCGCCAGCAGGTGGTGAAGGGCTGGAACGCGACGGAGCAGGAGTACGCGCGCGAAAGCAGCATCGCGGAGGAGTTCGAGCGTCAGGTGTCGCAGCGGCCGGACGCGGTGGCGGTGGAGTGCGGGGAGGAGCGGCTGACGTACCGGCAGCTGGATGAGAAGGCGAACCAGCTGGCGCACTACTTGAGAAGCAAGGGCGTTGGATCCGAGGAGCGGGTGGGGCTGTGCCTGGAGCGCTCGGTGGAGTTGGTGGTGGCGCTGGTGGGCATCGCGAAGTCCGGAGGCGCGTACGTGCCTTTGGAAGCGGACTATCCCCAGGCACGGCTGGAGCAGATGGTGTCGGAGGTGAAGCCGCGAGTGGTGGTGACGCGGCGAGCGCTGGCGGAGAAGCTGCCGGTGCAGGGCATGGAGTGCGTGCTGCTGGAGGAGGTGCAGGAGCAACTGGCGCAGCAGCCGAAGCACGCGCCGAGGAGTGGAGTGGGTGGACGCAACCTGGCGTACATCGACTTCACGTCGGGAAGCACGGGCAAGCCGAAGGGCGTGTGCACGGAGCAGCGGGGCGTGCTGCGCACGGTGAAGGGGACGAAGTACGCGCACCTGGGGCCTGAAGAGACGCTGCTGCTGATTGCCCCGGTGTCGTTTGACGCCTCGACGCTGGAGGTATGGGGCAGCCTGCTGAATGGAGCGAGGTTGGTGGTGTACCCGCCGGGCCCGGTGGGAGACGTGGAGGAGTTGAAGCGGGTGGTGAAGGGGAAGGGCGTGACGACGCTGCACCTGACGGCGGGCCTCTTTGCGCAGGTGGTGGACGCGGACGTGGAGGTGCTGCGCGGCCTCAAGCAGTTGCTGACGGGCGGAGACGTGGTGTCGGCGCCGCACGTGCGTCGGGTGGTGGAAGAGCTGAAGGTGCCGGTGACGGCGTGCTACGGCCCGACGGAGAACACGCTCTTCACCAGCTGCCACCGGATGACGGAAGGCAGCCAGGTGGGCGAGGTGGTGGCCATCGGCCATCCGATTGGCAACACGCGCGTGTACGTGCTGGACGCGGCGCTGAATCCGGTGCCGGTGGGTGTTGCGGGCGAGCTGTACGCGGCCGGAGAGGGCGTGGCGCGAGGCTACCTGGGAAGCGCGGAGCTGACGGCGGAGCGCTTCATTCCGGACGCGCACGGTGGCCTCGCCGGAGAGCGGATGTACCGGACGGGAGACCTGGCGAGGTGGCGCGCGGACGGGACGCTGGAGTTCCTGGGCCGTGCGGACACGCAGGTGAAGGTGCGTGGCTTCCGAATCGAGCTGGGCGAAGTAGAAGGAGCGCTGCGAGCGCACCCGGCGGTGAAGGAAGTGGTGGTGGTGGCCAAGGGCCAGGGCGCCGGAGACAAGCGCCTCGTCGCCTACGTCGTCGGCCAGGGCCCCGATTCGCTCGACGTGGGTGAGCTGCGTCGCGCACTCAAGAGCCGACTGCCCGAGTACATGGTGCCCTCGGCGTTCGTGACGCTGGAGGCGCTGCCGCTGACGTCGAACGGCAAGGTGGACCGCAAGGCCCTGCCCGATGTCTCCGGGGCACGGCCCGCGTCCGAGCACCCCTATGTCGAGCCACGCAGTGACGTGGAGCAGAAGCTGGCGCTCATCCTCGCCGAGATCCTCGGTGTGGCGCGCGTCGGCATCCACGACGATTTCTTCGAGCTGGGAGGCCACTCCCTGCTCGCGACCCGAACCATTTCCCGCATTCGCAGCGAGCTCGGAGTCGAGCTGCCGCTGAGTGCGCTTTTCGAGAACCCGAGCATCGCCCGGCTCTCCGTCCACCTGGTGCAGGCCCAGTCCACCCAGGCGGATCAGGCGGAGCTGGAGCAATTGCTGGCCCTGCTGGAGCAGGACACCAGCGACGACATCGACGCCCTGCTTGCATCAGGGCAACTGGCTTCAGGCGAGGAATGACATCCCCATGAGCGACATCAACAAGCGTATCGCGGCCCTCTCGCCCGAGAAGCAGGCCCAGCTGCTCCGTCAACTCCGCAAGAAGGACACCCAGTCGGCCCGTCCGGCCATCACCGCGCGCCCGCGCACGGGTGACTCGGCGCCGCTCTCCTTCGCCCAGCAGCGCCTCTGGTTCCTGGACCGGATGGAGCCGGGCACGCCCACGTACAACATGCCGGCGGCCGTGAAGCTCGAGGGCTCGCTCAACGTGGCCGCGCTGGAGCAGTGCTTCGCGGAGCTGCTCCGTCGTCACGAGTCGCTGCGGACCATCTTCCGCGACGAGGAGGGCCATGCGCTCCAGGTCATCTCGCCGCCGCGACCGTGCCCGGTGGCCCTGCATGACCTGACGTCGCTGCCCGAGCCCACGCGCGAGCAGGAGGCGCTGCGGCTGACGCGAGAGGAACAGCAGAAGCCCTTCGACCTCACCCGCGGTCCGCTGCTGCGGGCCACGCTGCTGCGGCTGGGCGAGCGCGAGCACGTGCTGCTCCTGACGATGCACCACATCGTCTCGGACGGCTGGTCCATGGACGTGCTGGTGCGGGAGATGGGGCTGCTGTACGGGGCCTTGTCGCGTGGTGAGGCCCCGCGGCTGCCCGAGTCGCCGGTGCAGTACGCCGACTACGCGCTGTGGCAGCGGGAGTGGCTCCAGGGGCCGGTGCTGGAGAATCAGCTCAAGTGGTGGCGCGAGCAGCTCGCCGACGTGACTCCAGTGCTGGAGCTGCCGACGGACAGGCCGCGTCCCTCGGTGCAGAGCTTCCGGGGCGCGAGCCGCGAGTCCCTGCTGCCGCGCGCCCTGTACGAGCAGTTGAAGGCGATGGGGCAGGCGCAGGCGATGTCGCCCTTCATGGTGCTGCTGACCGCGTGGCAGACCCTGCTGTCGCGCTACTCGGGGCAGGAGGACATCTGCGTCGGAACGCCCATCTCCGGCCGGCATCAGTCCGAGCTGGAGGGGCTCATCGGCTTCTTCGTCAACACGCTGGTGGTGCGCACCCGGATCTCCCCCGAGGCGAGCTTCCAGGAGCTGCTGGGCCGCGTGAAGGCCGCGACCGTGGGCGCGTACGCGCACCAGGACGTGCCCTTCGAGAAGCTCGTGGAGGACCTGAAGCCCGCCCGCAACCTGAGCTACTCACCGCTCTTCCAGGTGATGATGAACCTGGAGCAGGCGAAGCCTCCGCGGCTGGAGCTCCCGGGGCTCACGCTGACGCCGATGCCGCAGGCGGATCAGGTCGCGAAGTTCGACCTCGAGCTGCTCTTCAAGGAAGAGCCCGAGGGACTGCGCGCCGTGCTGGTCTACAGCACGGACCTGTTCGATGCGGCGACGGCGCAGCGGATGCTGGGGCACCTACGCGTGCTGCTGGAGTCCGCCGCGGCCCACCCCGAGCGTTCGCTCTCCGAGGTGACGCTGCTGACGGAGGCGGAGCGTCAGCAGGTGCTGAAGGGCTGGAACGCGACGGAGCAGGAGTACGCGCGCGAAAGCAGCATCGCGGAGGAGTTCTCGCGTCAGGTGGCGCAGCGGCCGGACGCAGTGGCGGTGGAGTGCGGGGAGGAGAAGCTGACGTACGGGCAGCTGGATGAGAAGGCGAACCAGCTGGCGCACTTGCTGAGGAGTAAGGGAGTCGGAGCCGAGGAGCGGGTGGGGCTGTGCCTGGAGCGCTCGGTGGAGTTGGTGGTGGCGCTGGTGGGCATCGCGAAGTCCGGAGGCGCGTACGTGCCTTTGGAAGCGGACTACCCCCAGGCGCGGCTGGAGCAGATGGTGGGCGAGGTGAAGCCGCGGGTGGTTGTGACGCGGCGAGCGCTGGCGGAGAAGCTGCCGGTGCAGGGCGTGGAGTGCGTGCTGCTGGAGGAAGTGCAGACGCAACTGGCGCAGCAGCCGAAGCACGCGCCGAAGAGTGGAGTGGGTGGACGCAACCTGGCGTACATCGACTTCACGTCGGGAAGCACGGGCAAGCCGAAGGGCGTGTGCACGGAGCAGCGGGGCGTGCTGCGCACGGTGAAGGGGACGAAGTACGCGCAGCTGGGCCCCGAGGAGACGCTGCTGCTGATTGCCCCGGTGTCGTTTGACGCTTCGACGCTGGAGGTGTGGGGCAGCCTGCTGAATGGGGCGAGGCTGGTGGTGTACCCGCCGGGGCCGGTGGGAGACGTGGAGGAGTTGAAGCGGGTGGTGAAGGGGAAGGGCGTGACGACGCTGCACCTGACAGCGGGACTCTTCGCGCAGGTGGTGGACGCGGACGTGGACGTGCTGCGGGGCCTCAAGCAGTTGCTGACGGGCGGAGACGTGGTGTCGGCGCCGCACGTGCGCCGGGTGGTGGAAGAGCTGAAGGTGCCGGTGACGGCGTGCTACGGCCCGACGGAGAACACGCTCTTCACCAGCTGCCACCGGATGACGGAAGGCAGCCAGGTGGGAGAGGTGGTGGCCATTGGCCAGCCGATTGGTAACACGCGCGTGTACGTGCTGGACGCGGCGCTGAGTCCGGTGCCGGTGGGAGTGGCCGGAGAGCTGTACGCAGCCGGAGAGGGCGTGGCGCGCGGCTACCTGGGAAGCGCGGAGCTGACGGCGGAGCGCTTCGTGCCGGACCTGCACTCAGGCCTGGCCGGAGAGCGGATGTACCGGACGGGAGACCTGGCGCGGTGGCGTGCGGACGGGACGTTGGAGTTCCTGGGCCGAGCGGACACGCAGGTGAAGGTGAGGGGCTTCCGAATCGAGCTGGGCGAAGTGGAAGGAGCGCTGCGAGCGCACCCTGCGGTGAAGGAAGCGGTGGTGGTGGCCAAGGGCCAGGGCGCGGGCGACAAGCGCCTCATCGCCTACGTGGTGCCGAAGGCGGAAGGGTGGCCTGGAGTCTCCGGGCTGCGGGAGCACGTCAAGGCGAAGCTCCCCGAGTACATGGTGCCCTCGGCGTTCGTGGCGCTGGAGACGCTGCCGCTGACGTCGAACGGCAAGGTGGATCGCAAGGCCCTGCCCGAGCCGGAGAGCGTCCGCCCGGAGCTCGCGCGTCAGTATGTGGCGCCGCGCACGGAGGTGGAGACGACGCTGGCGGAGGTCTGGGCGCAGGTGCTTGGCCTGAATCGCGTGGGTGTGCAGGACAACTTCTTCGAGCTGGGCGGTGACTCCATCCTGAGCCTGCAGGTGGTGGCTCGGGCTCGGAGGGCCGGTCTGGAGATCTCTCCGAGGCAGCTCTTCCAGAAGCAGACGGTGGAGGAACTGGCGCAGGTCGCGAAGGTCGCCCTGGAGGCCGGAGAGCAGAAGCCGGTGGAAGGCGCGGTGGAGCTGACGCCCGTGCAGCAGGCCTTCTTCGCGCAGGAGCGCAATCAGGCGCACCACTTCAACCAGTCGCTGTTGCTGGACGTCGCGGGAGAAGTCGAAGCCGCGGTGCTGGAGAAGGCGCTGAACGAGGTGGTGAAGCACCACGACGCGCTGCGAATGCGCTTCGAGCGGGTGGGCGGCGCGTGGAAGCAGCACAACGCGAGCGTGGAAGAAGCCGGCGCGCTGAAGCTGGAGCAGGTGGACCTGCGCGGGGCGCAGGACATAGCCGCGCAACTGGAGCAGGTGGCGACGCAGGTGCAGGGCAGCCTGGAGCTGGAGAAGGGCCCGCTGGTGAAGGCGGTGCTCTTCGAGCTGGGAGAGAAGGGCCGGCGGCTGCTGGTGGTGGTGCACCACCTGGTGGTGGATGGGGTGTCGTGGCGGGTGGTGGTGGAGGACGTGGAGCGGGCGTGCGAGCAGGTGGCGAGGGGCGAGGCGGTGGAGCTGGGTCCGAAGAGCGCCTCGTACCAGCAGTGGGCGAGGAGGCTGAAGGAGTACGCGGGGCAGGTGGAAGGGGAGGTGGCGTACTGGGAATCCCAGGGCGCCGCGCAGGTGCCGTCGCTGCCGGTGGACGAAGCGGGCGGGAAGAATGAGACGGGCTTGGAGGGAGAAGTCCGTCTGGAGTTGAGCCGCGAGGAGACGGCGGCGCTGCTGCGCGAGGTACCCGGGGCGTACCGGGCGCGAGTGGATGAGGTGCTGCTGGCGGGCCTGGCGGCGGCGCTGAAGAAGTGGAGAGGGTTGGAGCGGGTACGGGTGGAGCTGGAAGGCCACGGGCGCGAAGAGGAAGTGGGGCTGGAGGTGTCGCGCACGGTGGGTTGGTTCACCAGCGTGTACCCGGTGGTGGTGGAAGCGCCGAAGGCGGAAGGCGCGGGCGCGTGGGTGAGGGCGGTGAAGGAGTCGGTGCGGCGGGTGCCCGGCAAGGGCCTGGGCTTCGGGCTGCTGAAGTACCTGGGCGCGGAAGAGTCGCGGCGGAAGCTGGCGGCACTGCCGAAGGCGGAAGTCGTCTTCAACTACCTGGGTCAGTTGGACGCGGCGGCCGCGCAGTCGAAGTACTTCGCGCAAGCGAAGGAGCGTGCGGGCGAGGCGCACGCGAAGGGCGAGAAGCGCGCGCACGTGCTGGGCGTCAACGGGTTGGTGGTGGGCGGCCGATTGGAAGTGGCCATTGAATACGGCCGGGAGCTGCACCGCCGCGAGAGCGTCGAGCAGCTGGCCCGGGAGTACGAGCGGCAGCTGAAGAAGCTGCTGAACGAGTTGCGGGAACCGGACGCCGGGGTGTGGACGGCGGTGGACTTCCCGCTGGTGAAGGCGAGCCCTCCGCAGTTGGAGAAGGTGCTGGGCCGGGGCGAGGGCGTGGAGGACGTCTATCCGCTCTCTCCGTTGCAGCAGGGTTTGCTCTTCCACTCGCTGCTGGAAGGCGGCAGCGGTGTGTACGTGGAGCAGCTCGCGTGGGAGGTGCGCGGCGGGCTGAAGGTGGAGGCGCTGAAGCAGGCGTGGCAGACGGTGGTGGAGCGGCTGTCCATCCTGCGCACGCGCTTCCTCTGGGAAGGGCTGGAGGAGCCGCTGCAGGTGGTGCAGCGCACGGTGCAGTTGCCGTGGGAAGAGCGTGACTGGAGCAGCCTGGGTCGCGAGGCGCAGCAGCACGCGCTGGACGAGTACCTGAAGGAAGACGCCCGCCAGGGCTTCGAGCTGGGCCAGGCGCCGCTGATGCGCATGGCGGTGATGAAGCTGGGCGAAGACGGCTGGAGGTGCGTGTGGAGCCACCACCACCTGCTGCTGGACGGGTGGAGCCTCGGTCTGGTGCTGGACGAGGTCTTCACGACGTACGAGGCGCTCGTCACGGGTGGCGACGTGCGGGGCAGGACGCGCCCTGCGTACCGCGAGTACCTCGGGTGGCTCGGGAAGCAGGACACGAAGAAGGCGGAGGCGTACTGGCGTGAGGCGCTGAAGGGCGTGAGCGCGCCGACGCGGCTGCCGCTGGAAGCGCGTGGTGCGAAGGACGGCTCCCATGCCCAGGACGAGCTGGTGCTGCAGCTGACGGAGGAGGAGACGTCGGCGGTGCAGGGCTTCGCGCAGCGGCAGCAGGTGACGGTGAACACGCTGGCGCAGGGCGCCTGGGCATTGGTGCTGGGACGTCACGCGGGCGAAGGCGAAGTCGTCTTCGGGGCCACGGTGGCGGGCCGCCCGGCCGAGCTGGACGGTGTCGAAGGCATGGTCGGCCTCTTCATCAACACGCTCCCGGTCCGGGTGAAGCTCGGTGGCGGCGAGTGGGTGGAGTCGTGGCTCAAGGCCCAGCAGGAGCAGCAGGCGGAGCAGCGGCAGTATGAGCAGAGCCCGCTGGTGCGCGTGCAGGGCTGGAGCGAGGTGCCGCGCGGACAGGCCCTGTTCGAGAGCCTGCTCGTCTTCGAGAACTACCCCATTGATTCGTCGTTGAAGGGCCGTGCCAATCGCTGGGAGGTCGGAGACGTCCGCGTGAAGGAGCGGACGAACTACGCGCTCACGCTGTCGGTGATTCCTGACAGGCAGCTGCGGCTGATGCTCGCCTATGACGTGTCGCGCTTCGAGGCACGCGGCATGGACGCGCTGCTGAAGCAGTGGAAGGTGGCGCTGCTGGGGCTGGTGGCCAGCGCCGGCAAGCGGTTGGAGGACGTATCGCTGCTGACGCAGGCGGAGCGTCAGCAGGTACTGGAGACGTGGAGCGGCACCCGCGTGGCCTTCCCGGAAGCCACCACCGTCGCCTCTCTGTTCGAGGCGCAGGTAGACCGGGCGCCGGACGCGGTGGCGGTGGAGTTCGAGGGACAGCGGCTGACCTACCGGGAGCTGGACGTGCGAGCCAACCAACTCGCGCGGGCGCTGCACCGGCTGGGCGTGGGCCCGGAGGTCCGGGTCGGACTGTGCCTGGAGCGCTCGCTGGATGTGGCGGTGGCGCTGCTCGGCGTCCTCAAGGCGGGCGGGGCCTACCTGCCCCTGGATCCGATGCTGCCTCGCGAGCGGCTCGCCTTCATGCTGAGCGATAGCGGCGCCGAGGTTCTGCTCACCCAGGGCTCACTGCGGGAACGCCTGCCGGAGACCTCGGCTCGCACGCTCTGCCTGGACGAGGCGCGTGAAGCGCTCCTGCGCGAGAGCGGGGAGCGCGTCACCCGTGGCGCGGGCCCCGGCAACCTCGCGTACATCATCTACACCTCCGGCAGCACCGGGACCCCCAAGGGCACCGCCATCGAGCACCGGAGCGTGGCCAACCTCGTGACCCACGAGGCGGTGGCGTACGGCATCGGGCCGGGCAGCCGCGTGTTGCAGTTCGCCAACCTGAGCTTCGACCTCTCGGTGGAGGAGATCTTCACCACGCTGACCTCGGGGGCCACGCTGGTGCTGGCGCCCGCGGAGCGGCTGTTGCCGGGCGACACGCTGTCCGCGCTGCTGCGGGACGCGAACATCACGGTGCTCAGCCTCACGCCGGCGGCGCTCGCCGTCACGCCGTCCGAGGGGCTGCCCGCGCTTCGCACCGTCATCTCGGGCGGTGAAGCGCTCCCGGCCGAGGTGGTGACGCGCTGGGCCCCTGGCCGGCGCTTCGTCAACTCGTACGGGCCCACGGAAGCCACCGTGGTGGCCACACTCACGGATTGCGTGGCCGACGGTCGCACGCCGTCCATTGGCCGGCCGCTGGCCAACGTGCGGACCTATGTGCTCGACGCGCGTGGCGGTCTGGTCGCCCTGGGCGTCGCGGGCGAGCTGTACCTGGGAGGCGTCGGTGTGGCTCGGGGCTATCCCGGCCGTCCGGAGCTGACGGCGGAGCGCTTCGTGCCGGACGCGTTCGGCGGCGAGCCGGGTGCCCGGCTGTACCGCACGGGTGACGTCGCGCGCTGGCGCGAGGACGGCAGCCTGGAGTTCGTGGGCCGCGCGGACACGCAGGTGAAGGTGCGTGGCTTCCGCATCGAGCTGGGCGAAGTGGAAGGGGCGCTGCGAGCGCACCCGGCGGTGAAGGACGCGGTGGTGATGGCCAGGGGCCAGGGCGCGGGTGACAAGCGCCTGGTGGCCTATGTCGTGGGCCACGGCCCGGCGGCGGTGGACACGAACGAGCTGCGTCAGGCGCTCAAGACCCGGCTGCCCGAGTACATGGTGCCCTCGGCGTTCGTGGCGCTGGAGACGCTGCCGCTGACGTCGAACGGCAAGGTGGACCGCAAGGCCCTGCCCGAGCCGGAAGGCATTCGTCCGGAGCTGGCGCGTCAGTACGTGGCGCCGCGCACGGAGATGGAGAAGACGCTGGCGGAGGTCTGGGCGCAGGTGCTCGGCCTGAATCGCGTGGGCGTGCAGGACAACTTCTTCGAGCTGGGCGGTGACTCCATCCTGAGCCTGCAGGTGGTGTCCCGCGTGAGAAGGGCGGGCCTGGAGGTGACGCCGAAGCAGCTCTTCCAGAAGCAGACGGTGGAAGAGCTGGCGCAGGTGGTGAAGGCCGCGCAGGCGGTGGCGGATCAGGGACCTGTCGAAGGCCCGGTGGAGCTGACCGCCATCCAGAAGAGCTTCCTGGAAGAGGCCTGGAAGAAGCCGAGCCACAGCAACCAGTCGCTGCTGCTGGAGGTCTCGCGCGCGCTGGACGCGGCGGTGCTGGAGAAGGCGCTGGGCGCGGTGGTGAAGCACCACGACGCGCTGCGGATGCGCTTCGAGCGAGTGGACGGCGAGTGGAAGCAGCGCAACGCGAGCGTGGAAGAAGCGGGCGCGCTGAAGCTGGAGCAGGTGGACCTGCGCGGGGCGCAGGACATAGCCGCGCAACTGGAGCAGGTGGCGACGCGGGTGCAGGGCAGCCTGGAGCTGGAGAAGGGCCCGCTGGTGAAGGCGGTGCTCTTCGAGCTGGGAGAGAAGGGCCGGCGCTTGCTGGTGGTGGTGCACCACCTGGTGGTGGATGGGGTGTCGTGGCGGGTGGTGGTGGAGGACGTGGAGCGGGCGTGTGAGCAGGTGGCGAGGGGCGAGGCGGTGGAGCTTGGTCCGAAGAGCGCCTCGTACCAGCAGTGGGCGAGGAGGCTGAAGGAGTACGCGGGGCAGGTGGAAGGGGAGGTGGCGTACTGGGAAGCCCAGGGCGCCGCAGAGGTGCCGTCACTGCCGGTGGACGAGGCAGGTGGCCGCAATGAGACGGGCCTGGAGGGAGAAGTCCGTCTGGAGTTGAGCCGCGAGGAGACGGCGGCGCTGCTGCGCGAGGTGCCTGGTGCGTACCGGGCGCGAGTGGACGAGGTGCTGCTGGCGGGACTGGCGGCGGCGCTGAAGAAGTGGAGAGGGCTGGAGCGGGTACGGGTGGAGCTGGAAGGCCACGGGCGCGAGGAGGAAGTGGGGCTGGAGGTGTCGCGCACGGTGGGCTGGTTCACCAGCGTGTACCCGGTGGTGGTGGAAGCGCCGAAGGCGGAGGGCGCGGGCGCATGGGTGCGCGCGGTGAAGGAGTCGGTGCGGCGGGTGCCCGGCAAGGGCCTGGGCTTCGGGCTGCTGAAGTACCTGGGCGCGGAAGAGTCGAGGCGGAAGCTGCGCGCACTGCCGAAGGCGGAAGTCGTCTTCAACTACCTGGGACAGGTAGATGCGACGGCGGCGCAGTCGAAGTACTTCGCGCCGGCGAAGGAAAAGTCGGGCGAGGCGCAGGCGAAGGGTGAGAAGCGCGCGCACGTGCTGGGCGTCAACGGGTTGGTGGTGGGCGGCCGGTTGGAAGTGGCCATCGACTACGGCCGGGAGCTGCACCGCCGCGAGAGCGTCGAGGAGTTGGCGCGGCACTACGCCCAGGAGTTGCGTCAGTTGCTGCGGCAGCGGACGGAGCCCGAAGCAGGGCTGTGGACGGCGGTGGACTTCCCGCTGGTGAAGGCGAGCCCCCAGCAGTTGGAGAAGGTGCTGGGCCGGGGCGAGGGCGTGGAGGACGTCTATCCACTCTCTCCGTTGCAGCAGGGCCTGCTCTTCCACTCGTTGCTGGAAGGCGGCAGCGGTGTGTACGTGGAGCAGCTCGCGTGGGAGGTGCGCGGCGGGCTGAAGGTGGAGGCACTGAAGCAGGCGTGGCAGACGGTGGTGGAGCGGCTGTCCATCCTGCGCACGCGCTTCCTCTGGGAGGGTCTGGAGGAGCCGCTGCAGGTGGTGCAGCGCACGGTGCAGTTGCCGTGGGAAGAGCGTGACTGGAGCAGCCTGGGCCGCGAAGCGCAGCAGCACGCGCTGGACGAGTACCTGAAGGAAGACGCCCGCCAGGGCTTCGAGCTGGGCCAGGCGCCGCTGATGCGCATGGCGGTGATGAAGCTGGGCGAAGACGGCTGGAGGTGCGTGTGGAGCCACCACCACCTGCTGCTGGACGGGTGGAGCCTCGGTCTGGTGCTGGAGGAAGTCTTCACGACGTACGAGGCGCTCGTCACGGGTGGCGACGTGCGGGGCAGGACGCGCCCTGCGTACCGCGAGTACCTCGGGTGGCTCGGGAAGCAGGACACGAAGAAGGCGGAGGCGTACTGGCGTGAGGCGCTGAAGGGCGTGAGCGCGCCGACGCGGCTGCCGCTGGAAGCACGTGGGGCGAAGGGCGGCACGAGCAACCAGGACGAGGTGACGCTGCAGCTGACGGAGGAGGAGACGTCGGCGGTGCAGGGCTTCGCGCAGCGGCAGCAGGTGACAGTGAACACGCTGGCACAGGGCGCCTGGGCATTGGTGCTGGGACGCCACGCGGGCGAAGGCGAAGTCGTCTTCGGCGCCACGGTGGCGGGCCGCCCGGCCGAACTCGACGGTGTCGAAGGCATGGTCGGCCTCTTCATCAACACCCTCCCGGTCCGGGTGCAGTTGCCCGGTGACGGCGGAGTGGCGGAGTGGCTGAAGGGGCTCCAGAAGCAGCAGGCCGAGCAGCAGCAGTTCGAGCAGAGCCCGCTGGTGCAGGTGCAGGGCTGGAGCAACGTGCCTCGCGGCCAGCCGCTCTTCGACAGCTTGTTGATCTTCGAGAACTACCCTGTCGATGAGTCGCTGAAGGGCCGTGCGAGCCGTTGGGACGTGCGGGATGTCCGCTCGAAGGAGCGGACGAACTACGCGCTCACGTTGTCCGCGATGCCCGGCTCCCAGCTACGGCTGAAGCTGGTCTACGAGACCCCGCGCTTCGAGCAGCGCGGGATGGATGCGCTGCTGAATCAGTGGAAGGTGGCGCTGCTGGAACTGGTGGCGAGTGCCGGCAAGCGGCTCTCCGAGGTGACGCTGCTGACGCAGGCGGAGCGCCAGTTGGTGGTGAAGGGGTGGAACGCGACGGAGCAGGAGTACGCGCGCGAAAGCAGCATCGCTGAGGAGTTCTCGCGTCAGGTGGAGCAGCGGCCGGACGCGGTGGCGGTGGAGTGCGGGGAGGAGAAGCTGACGTACCGGCAGCTGGATGAGCGAGCCAACCAGCTGGCGCACTTGCTGAGGAGCAAGGGAGTCGGAGCCGAGGAGCGGGTGGGGCTGTGCCTGGAGCGCTCGGTGGAGCTGGTGGTGGCGCTGGTGGGCATCGCGAAGTCCGGAGGCGCGTACGTGCCGCTGGAGGCGGACTACCCCCAGGCGCGGCTGGAGCAGATGGTGGGCGAGGTGAAGCCGCGAGTGGTGGTGACGCGGCGAGCGCTGGCGGAGAAGCTGCCGGTGCAGGGCGTGGAGTGCGTGCTGCTGGAGGAAGTGCAGACGCAACTGGCGCAGCAGCCGAAGCACGCGCCGAAGAGTGAAGTGGGTGGACGCAACCTGGCGTACATCGACTTCACGTCGGGAAGCACGGGCAAGCCCAAGGGCGTGTGCACGGAGCAGCGCGGAGTGCTGCGCACGGTGAAGGGGACGAAGTACGCGCAGCTGGGCCCCGAGGAGACGCTGCTGCTGATTGCCCCGGTGTCGTTTGACGCTTCGACACTGGAGGTATGGGGCAGCCTGCTGAATGGGGCGCGGCTGGTGGTGTACCCGCCGGGCCCGGTGGGAGACGTGGAAGAGTTGAAGCGGGTGGTGAAGGGGAAGGGCGTGACGACGCTGCACCTGACGGCGGGACTCTTCGCGCAGGTGGTGGACGCGGACGTGGAAGTGCTGCGCGGCCTCAAGCAGCTGCTGACGGGCGGAGACGTGGTGTCGGCGCCGCACGTGCGTCGGGTGGTGGAAGAGCTGAAGGTGCCGGTGACGGCGTGCTACGGCCCGACGGAGAACACGCTCTTCACCAGCTGCCACCGGATGACGGAAGGCAGCCAGGTGGGCGAGGTGGTGGCCATCGGCCAGCCGATTGGCAACACGCGCGTGTACGTGCTGGACGCGGCGCTGAATCCGGTGCCGGTGGGAGTGGCCGGAGAGCTGTACGCGGCCGGAGAGGGCGTGGCGCGAGGCTACCTGGGAAGCGCTGAGCTGACGGCGGAGCGCTTCGTGCCGGACCTGCACTCAGGACTGTCCGGAGAGCGGATGTACCGGACGGGAGACCTGGCGCGGTGGCGCGCGGACGGGACGCTGGAGTTCCTGGGTCGTGCGGACACGCAGGTGAAGGTGAGAGGCTTCCGAATCGAGCTGGGTGAAGTGGAAGGAGCGCTGCGAGCGCACCCGGCGGTGAAGGAAGCAGTGGTGGTGGCCAAGGGCCAGGGCGCGGGCGACAAGCGCCTCGTCGCCTACGTCGTCGGTCATGGCCCCGAGCCCCTCGACGTGAGCCCCCTGCGCGAGGCGCTCGGCTCCCGACTGCCCGAGTACATGGTGCCCTCGGCGTTCGTGACGCTGGAGGCGCTGCCGCTGACGTCGAACGGCAAGGTGGACCGCAAGGCCCTGCCGGAGCCGGAGGGCGCGCTGCTGGAACGGGCGCGCGAGTACGTGGCGCCACGCACGGACGCGGAGAAGTCGCTGGCGGACGTGTGGACGCAGGTGCTGGGCGCGGAGCGCGTGGGCGTGCACGACAGCTTCTTCGAGCTGGGCGGGCACTCGCTCCTCGCCACCCGTGCCATCTCACGCATCCGAGAGGCGCTGAAGGTGGAGTTGCCCCTCAAGGCCCTCTTCGATGCGCCCACGGTGGCGGAGCTGGCCTCGCTCCTCCAGCGCAGCGCGATGGCGCCGACGACGCAGGCGCCACCGCTGGTCCGCGCGGATCGCTCGGGCCCGCTGCCCCTGTCCTTCGCCCAGCAGCGGCTGTGGTTCCTGGAGCAGCTCGCTCCGGGCGGCTCGCGCTACAACATCCCGGCCGTCTTCCGGCTGGAAGGGGCGCTCGACGTGGCCGCCCTGCGGCACGCGCTCCACGCGCTGCAGCAGCGCCACGAGTCCCTGCGCACCTCCTTCCGGGGAGAGTCCGGACAGGTCTGGCAGGTCATCGCCTCGGAGGTGGAGCCGGTCCTGGAGCTCGTCGACCTGCGCCCCATCCCCGACGCCGAGCGCGAGGCCGAGGCCCTCCGTCAGGCCACGCAGGAGGCCCAGCGGCCCTTCGACCTGGGCCGGAGCCCGCTGCTGCGCACCCTCCTGCTGCGGCTGGGTGAGCACACCCACGTGCTGGTGCTCACCGTGCACCACATCGTCTTCGACGGCTGGTCCACGCAGGTCCTCGTCCGCGACCTCACCGCGCTGTACGACGCCCATCGCCGGGGCCACGAGGCCCCGCTGCCTCCGCTGTCCATGCAGTACGCCGACTACGCGGTGTGGCAGCGCGCGTGGCTCCAGGGCGAGGCCCTGGAGTCGCAGCTCGCGTGGTGGAGGGCCCAGCTCGACGGCGCTCCGCCCGCCCTGGAGCTGCCCACGGACAAGCCCCGCCCGGCCGCTCAGTCCTCCCGTGGCGCGAGCCACCCGGTGTCGCTGCCGCGCGAGCTGGTGGAACGGCTCAAGGCACTCGGTCAGCGCGAGGGCGCAACGCCCTTCATGGTGATGCTCGCCGCCTTCCAGGCCCTGCTGTACCGCTACTCGGGCCAGGACGACATCAGCGTGGGCTCGCCCGGCGCCGGCCGTGGCCAGCTGGAGCTGGAGGGCGTCATCGGCTTCTTCATCAACACCCTGGTGCTGCGCACCCGCATGCCGGGCCCGCTCACGTTCCAGGAGCTGCTCGCCCGCGTGCGCGAGGTGACGCTCGGCGCCCACGCCCACCAGGACGTGCCCTTCGAGCGGCTCGTGGACGAGCTGCGTCCCGAGCGCGACCTCAGCCGCAATCCGCTGTTCCAGGCGTGGTTCGTCCTCAATCCCGAGGAGTCCCTGGCCCACGTCCTGCCGGGCCTCACCCTGCGGCCGCTGGCGCTGGAGGACTCCACCACCCAGTTCGACCTGACGCTGTCGCTCGTCGACTCGCCCGACGGCTTCTCCGGCGCCCTCTCGTACGCCACCGACCTGTTCGAACCGGCCACCATCGCCCGCATGAGCAGCCACCTGCGGGCGCTCGTGGAGGCGCTGGTGGAGTCGCCCACGCGGCCCCTGGCCACGCTGCCGATGCTCGCTCCGGCCGAGCGGCATCAGCTACTGCGCGCGTGGAACGACACCGCCCGTCCCGTCGCGGCCGAGCCCGTCCACCGCCTCTTCGAGGCCCAGGTGCGCCGCACCCCGGACGCCATCGCCGTCACCTTCGACGGCCAGGAGCTCACCTACGCGGAGCTCAACGGCCGCGCGAACCAGCTCGCGCACTACCTGCGCGCGCGCGGCGTGCTGCCCGACGTCCTCGTGGGTCTCTACGTCGACCGCTCGCTGGAGCTGCTGGTGGGCGTGCTCGGCATCCTCAAGTCCGGCGCCGCCTACGTCCCGTTGGATCCCGCCCTGCCCGAGGACCGGCTCGAGCTCATCGCCGACGAGGCCCGCACGCCGCTGCTGCTGACGCAGGAGTCGCTGGCGGATCAGCTCAGCCACCGTGCCGCCCACACCCTGTGCCTGGACCTGGATTGGGATCGCGTGGAGCGCTACCCGGACCATGACCTGGAGGGAGGCGCCAAGGACAGCCATCTCGCCTATGTCATCTTCACCTCCGGCTCCACGGGCACCCCCAAGGGCGTGCTGCTGGAGCACCGCGGGCTGACCAACACCACCCTGGCCTGCATCGAGGCCCTGGAGCTGGGCCCCGGGAAGCGGGTGCTGCAGTTCTTCTCCTCCGGCTTCGACGCGTCCGTCTGGGAAATCTTCCCGACGCTGGTGTCCGGCGCCCGGCTGACCCTGGCGCGCCGGGATGACCTGATGCCCGGCACGTCCCTGAAGACGCTGCTCGCCGAGCAGGCCATCACCTCCGTGACGCTCACCCCGTCGGTGCTGGCCCAGCTGTCGCCCGACGAACTGCCGGCCCTGAAGGTGGTGGCCGCGGCGGGCGAGGCCTGCACGCCGGAAGTGGTGGCGCGCTGGAAGCCCGGCCGGCGGTTCCTCAACGCCTACGGCCCCACGGAGACCACCATCTGCGCCACCTTCAGCGAGGACGTGGATGCGGCCCGTCCCACCATCGGCCAGCCCATCACCAACGCCCAGGTGTACGTGCTGGATGCGCACCTGGAGCCCGTCCCCACGGGGCTGCCCGGCGAGCTGTACATCGGCGGCGCGGGCGTGGGCCGCGGCTACCTGGGCCGTCCGGAGCTGACGGCGGAGCGCTTCGTGCCGGATCCGTTCCGCGGTGCCCCCGGCGCCCGGCTGTACCGCACCGGTGACCTGGTGCGCTGGCTGCCCGAGGGCTCCATCGAGTTCCTGGGACGGCTCGACAACCAGGTGAAGCTGCGCGGCTACCGCGTGGAGCTGGGCGAAGTGGAGGCCGTGCTGCTCAAGCACCCCGGCGTGCGCGAAGCAGTGGTGCTGGTGCGCGAGGACGCGCCGGGCCTGATGCGGATGGTGGCCTACCACGTCGGAGAGGACTCGCTCACCGCGGCCGAGCTGCGCGGCTTCCTCCAGGCGCGGCTGCCCGAGTACATGGTCCCCTCCGCGTTCGTCGCGCTGCCCACGCTGCCGCTGAGCTCCAGCGGCAAGGTGGACAAGCAGGCGCTGCCGGTGCCGGAGACGCTGCGCGCCGAGGAGGACTTCGTCGGTCCGTCCACCGACACGGAGCGGCGGCTCGCCGCCATCTGGAGCGAGCTGCTCGGCGTGGAGCGCGTCAGCGTGCACGACAGCTTCTTCGACCTGGGCGGCCACTCGCTGGTGGCCACCCAGCTGCTGTCGCGCATCCGCAACGGCTTCCAGGTGGAGCTGCCCCTGCGCGTCGTCTTCGAGGCCCGCACCCTGGCCGAGCAGGCCGCGCGCGTGGACGCCCTCGCCGGACACGCGAGCGGGGCGGACGCCTTCCCCCTGCGGCCCATGCCGCGGCGGGAGCGCATGCCCATGTCCTTCGCGCAGCAGCGGCTCTGGTTCCTGGATCAGCTGGAGCCGGGGATGCCCTTCTACAACATCCCCATCGCGGTCCGGGTCGAGGGCGCGCTGAACGCCGACGCGCTGGATCGCGCCTTCCAGGAGGTGGTGCGCCGCCATGAGTCCCTGCGCACCACGTTCCACGACGGCGAGGACGGTCCGGCCCAGGTGGTGTGGCCCCAGGCGATGCCGCCGCTGTCCCGGATGGACCTGCGCGAGCTTCCGGAAGCGCAGCGCGACGCGCAGGCGCAGCGGCTCCAGGAGGAGGAGGCGCGCCGGCCGTTCGACCTGGCGCGCGGCCCGCTGGTACGCGCCACGCTGCTGTGGCTGAGCGAGGAGTCGCACCTGCTGCTCCTGACGATGCACCACATCGTCTCGGACGGCTGGTCCATGGGCGTGCTGGTGCGCGAGGTGGTGTCGCTCTACGGGGCCTACCGCGACGGCCAGCCCTCGCCCCTGCCGGAGCTGACGCTGCAGTACGCGGACTACGCGGCGTGGCAGCGGCAGTGGCTGCGGGAAGAAACCCTGGAGACGCAGCTCGGCTACTGGCGGAAGCAGCTGGAGGGCGCGCCCTCCTCGCTGGAGCTTCCGGCGGACCGTCCGCGGCCCGCGGTGCGCAGCTACCGGGGCGGGACGCACGTGTCGATGATGGACGCGCGCCTCGCCGGCAACCTGGAGGCGCTGGGCCAGCGCGAGGGCGCCACCCTCTTCATGGTCCTGATGGCGGGCTTCCAGTCCCTGCTGCACCGCTACAGCGGGCAGACCGACCTGGTGGTGGGCACGGACGTGGCCAACCGCAACCACGCGGAGACGGAGTCGCTCATCGGCTTCTTCATCAACCAGCTCGTGCTGCGCCTGCGGATGGAGGGGGACCCGACCTTCACTGAACTGCTGGCGCAGGCGAAGCAGGTGTCGATGGACGCGTACGCGCACCAGGACCTTCCCTTCGAGGAGGTGGTGCGCGCCATCAACCCGGACCGCACCACGGCGCACGCGCCGCTGTTCCAGGTGAAGTTCGTGCTCCAGAACATGCCCGTGTCGGCGCTGGAGCTGCCCGGGCTCAAGGTGAGCGCGGAGGGTGGCGACCCGGCCACCGCGAAGCTGGACCTGACGGTGCTGGTGAACCCCCGGCCCGACGGGCTGGTCATCACCTGGATGTACAGCATGGACCTCTTCGACGAGCCGACCATCGCGCTCCTGGCGCGGCGCTTCCAGCGGCTGCTGGAGGGCGTGGTGGCCCAGAAGGGCGGCGCCCTGCGGCTGTCCCAGCTCCCCCTGCTGTCCGAGGAGGAGCGCAAGCGCGTGCTGGTGGATTGGAACGACACCGCGGCGCCGTACGAGCGGCGGTGCATCCACGAACTCATCTCCGAGCAGGCGGCGCGGGTGCCGGACGCGGTGGCGGTGGTGGCTGGCGACGAGCGGCTCACCTACGCGGAGCTGGAGCTCAAGGCCAACCAGCTGGCGCACTGGCTGAAGGCGCTGGGCGTGGGGCCGGAGACGCGGGTGGGCCTGTTCGTGGAGCGGCGGGCGCACGCGCTGGTGGGCATGCTGGGCATCCTCAAGGCCGGCGGCGCCTACGTGGCCCTGGACCCGGCGCACGCGCACATGAGCGAGCGCGTGCGGCACGTCCTCAACGACGCGCGGGTGCAGGTCATCGTCACCGAGGAGGCGCTGGCCAACGAGCTGCCGTCGCAGGGTGAGTTCCTGGTCAGCCTGGACGCCGGGGACGGGCTGCTGGAGTCCCAGCCGGAGGAGGCGCCGGACAGCGGCGCGGTGCCGGGCAACGTGGCCTACGTCATCTACACATCGGGAAGCACGGGGCAGCCCAAGGGCGTGTGCATCGAACACGGCCAGCTCGCCTGCTACGTGGCGGGCGTGAGCCGCAGGCTGGACCTGCCGCGAGAGATGAGCTTCGCGTCGGTGTCCACGCTGGCGGCGGACCTGGGGCACACCGCGCTCTTCCCCACGCTCTGCGCGGGCGGGGCGGTGCACCTGGTGGACCGGCGGACCGTCTCCGACTCGGCGCTGATGACGGCGTACGGGCGCGAGCACCAGGTGGAGGGCTTGAAGATCGTCCCGACGCACCTGGAGGCGCTGCTGGCGGACGAGGCCGCCCAGGCGCTGCTGCCTCGCAAGCGGCTGGTGCTGGGCGGCGACAAGTCGGAGTGGGCCCTGGTGGAGCGGGTGCACGCGCTCGCGCCGGAGTGCGAGGTGTTCAACCACTACGGCCCCACGGAGACGACGGTGGGCGTGCTCGCGCAGAAGGTGGAGCGCGGCGTGCGCGTGCCCGGGGCGCAGACGGTGCCGCTGGGCAAGCCCCTGGGCAACGTGCGGGTGTACGTGCTGGACGGGTATGGCCAGCCGGTGCCTCCGGGCGTGCCGGGCGAGCTGTTCGTCGGCGGCGAGAGCGTGGGCCGCGGCTACCTGGGCCGGCCGGACCTGACGGCGGAGCGCTTCCTGCCGGACGGCTTCAGCGGCGTGGCCGGCGCCAGGCTCTACCGCACCGGAGACCGGGTGCGGTGGCTGGAGGATGGCCGCATCGAGTTCCTCGGCCGCGTGGACCACCAGCTCAAGATTCGCGGCTACCGCGTGGAGCTGGGTGAGGTGGAGGCGGTGCTGGCGCAGCAAGCCGGCGTGGGCGAGTGCGTGGTGGTGGCGCGCGACGAGGCCGGCGGAAAGCAGCTGGTGGCGTACGCGGTGGCGAAGCCGGGCGTCACCCTGGAGGAAGCGGGGCTGCGCGACCACCTGGCGGCCCGGCTGCCGGACTACATGGTGCCGTCGGCCTTCGTGGTGCTGGAAGCGCTGCCGCTGACGTCCAACGGCAAGGTGGACCGCAAGGCGCTCCCTGCGCCGTCGCGCGTGCGGACGGAGACGTCCTACACCGCCCCGCGCACGCAGACGGAGGAACGGCTGGCGGTGCTCTGGCGGGAGCTGCTCAACGTGCCGCGCGTGGGCGTGCACGATGACTTCTTCGACCTGGGAGGCCACTCCCTGCTGGCCACGCAGGTGGTGGCGCGCGTGCGGGCGCTGTTCGAAGTCCAGCTCGCGGTCATCGACCTCTTCGAGGCACCGACGCTGGAAGGACTGGCGGCGCGCATCGAGGCGGGCACGTCGTCGGACTCGCCGCTGGTGACGCTGCGCAAGGGCGGCGAGGCCCGTCCCTTCTTCTGCGTGCACCCGGTGGGTGGCAGCGTGCTCGGCTACCTGGAGCTGGCGCGGCGCCTGCCGCCGGAGCAGCCCGTCTACGGGTTGCAGGTGCCGGCGAGCGGAGGCGGCGAGACGGTGGAGGAGATGGCCACCCGCTACCTGGAGTCCGTGCGCGAGGTGCAGCCGGAAGGGCCGTACCTGCTGGGCGGCTGGTCGCTGGGCGGACGCGTCGCGTACGAGATGGCGCGGCAGCTCGAAGCCCTGGGCGAGCAGGTGGGGATGCTGGTCGTCATCGACGCGAGCAGCCAGGACGAGGGCCCGGCCGAGGAGGAGTGGCAGGGCGTGCTCGAGTTCGCGGACCACCTGTCGAAGCTGTCGGGCGTGCACCCGCGCGCGGCCGAAGTGCTCCAGCAGGTGGACGCGGTGGAGCTGCGCTCCCTGCTGGAGGGGCCGGCCCCCGTCATCCCGGGCATCGAGGAGGAGGCGTGCGAGGAGCTGCGCGGGCTGTGGCGCGTGTTCGCGCGAAACCGGCGGGCCGCTAGGGCCTTCGTGCCCGGGTCCTATGGAGGCTCGCTGGTGCTGCTGCGGGCCGCCGAGTCGCCTCCGGACCTGGAGGCGGACCTGGGCTGGGGCAGGGTGGTGCGGGGCGGGGTGGAGGTGCTCGAGGTGCCGGGCGACCACTTCACCCTCATCGCCATGCCGCACGTGGAGGCGCTGGCCGAGCGCCTCACGGCCTTGCTGGAGCGGGCCCGGTCCGGGGACTCGTTCCAGCGGGTCGGGTAGTCCCGGCCCCAGTGCCGGCGGCCCGGGTGTTCAGGCCGCCGGTGGGTCCGGTCAGGTGCCGGACGGGCCCAGGCGACGGAGCGACTCCGCCGCCGCCTCGCGCAGCTCCTCTTCCGGGGCCTGCGCGAGGGCCCGCAGCGCCGCGGGCACCTCATCACCCGGGTAGGCGATCTCCCCCAGCCGCTGGGCCGCCAGCACGCGGTCCTTCACCGCTCCACGCCGCAGTTCCTCCAGCAGGAAGCCCTTGTAGAGCCCCAGGAAATGATTCTCCGCCTCCAACATGCCCGCGCAGAGCGACCGCAGGTGCGCCACGTCTTCGGCGGCCTCCGGCACCCGGTAGCCCCAGCGCTTGCGGGCCGCGTAGATCTGCTCGTACAGGGGCGTCCACGCGTCGTTGACGAGCTCGCGGTGCGCCTCGATGGCCTCGCGCTTGGAATACGTGTACCCGCCCGCCTTCACCGCCACCTCGGCCGTCGCCAGCCGGCAGGCCAGGGTGACCAGCTCCTTGAAGCCCCGGTGCGACTGGCCCTGGGCATCCAGCACCTCGCGGTGGTCGTAGCCGTAGAGCTCGCCGCGCGGGTCCGGGTAGATGAGCGGGAAGCGCAGGGGTTCGCCCTCGGCGCGGGCCCGGGCGCGCTCCATGAAGACGTAGGGCCGGTGCATGCAGTAGCGGATCCACGCGTCCAGCGGCATCAGCGGGATGCGCTCCCGGAGGTCCTCGCCCATGAGCAGCAGCGACGTCTTCTTGAGGTTGACGGCGCCCTCCTCCAGCAGCTGCTCCTCCTCCACCGCGTTCGCATCCAGCGACAGGGGGCTCAGCGGGCTCACGTGCCGGCGGAAGTGCTCGAAGCGCCGCCGCTCTCCCGGCTGGAACCGGCCCTTGAAGACGAGCGTCAGGTCGATATCGCTCTCGCCCACGGCCTCGCTCGTCGCGTGGCTCCCCAGCAGGTAGCAGGCCTGGAGGCGGCCCGGGAACACCATCTGGAACAACCCCAGGAAGCCGAAGAAGACGGCGTTGAGGTTCATGTCCTCCGTGAAGCCCACCAGCGACAGCTCTTCATCCATCACGTGAATTCCCCATCCTTTGCCTGCGCCGCGGCCGGCATCCTAGGAGCCGCACGGCTCCCGGCGCGAGCCCGCGCGTCCCAGCCCCAGCGTCCCACAGGAGCAGTCCATGGTCCGTGACTTCACGCAGTCGGAGGTACAGAGCCTTTGCGAGTTGCTCGGCGTGAGCGACCTGCGCGACCCGGACGCGGCGGTGGTGAAGACCCCTCCGCTCATCGAGGACGTGCGCCGCGTCCTGAAGCTCCCGGTGCTGCCCCACAGCCACCTGCTGGATGAGCAGACCTGGATGATGGGCGGACGTGTCACGCGGTGGCTCGGCGGGGAGATGAACACGTCGGTGGACGACGGGGACTACGACCTCTTCTCCGGCTCGTTCCCGGCCATGGAACGCACCCTGAACCGCATGCTGGAGTCGGGCTACTCCATCACCCGGCTGCAGTACATGAATCCCTGGCCGGGCATCCCGGTGCCGCGCATGCTGCGCCGCAAGCCATCCCCCGTGCGCAAGCCCCCGAGGAACGCGTCCGTGCCGGACCTGCCAGGGCTCCTGTTGCGGACGATGCCGGATGGCCGCGACATGTACTGCATGCGCCTCACCTCACCGGAGAGGCATGTCATCCAGTTCATGTACATTCCGTCGCTCTTCCCGGACGGGGCCAGGCCGGACACGCTCATCGAGCAGACGGACCTCAGCATCTGCCAGTTCACCCTGGACGGCGCCTACCTGCGCGCGGGTCCCCACTCGTGGTCCGACTTCGTCCGGCATCGCCTCCGCGTGGTCCACATGCGCAGCGGCCGCCGCACCGCGGGCCGCCTGTTCAAATACGCCGCCCGCGGGTTCTGGCCCGACGCGCGGACCGTCCAGACCGTCTATGGCCGGTGGCTGTCCGAGGCGCTGAAACGCGGAGGAAATCCCGCGCGTTTCAAAGCCTGACCCGACGCGACACATCCCTGTACTTCTTGTGAATCCAGGTATGCTTGACAGTACTGGAAAAATAGCTCAATTGGATACACGCGCAGTGTTTTTGTTCACATGCGGCATCAGCGCTTCTCGCTGCCTGGCTTGGGGCGAGCAGGTTCCAGGATCGACATGAAGAACGTGGCCGTCGATGAGATTGAGTACATCGAGTTGTGCGTCGGAGATCTCCTCCAGTCGACCCGCTTCTTCACGGACGCGCTGGGCTTCCGTCGCGTCGCGGAAGGCGGTCCGGAGACGGGGCTCGAGGCGCAGCGCTGCGTGCTGATGCAGCAGGGCCGCTGCCGGGTGCTGCTGACGCAGGGGCTCACCCCCGAGTCGCCCTCGTCCGAGTACGTCCAGCGTCACGGTGACGGCGTGCGGGACATCGCGCTGCGCACCCCGGACCTGGTGGCCACCTACGCGCACGTCATCGAGCGCGGCGCCCATCCGGTGCGCGAGCCCGCCATCCTCCAGGACGGCCACGGTCGCCGCGTGCTGAAGGCCACCGTGCAGGCCATGGGCGACGTGGTGCACTCGCTCATCGAGCGCGAGGGGCCCTGGGAGGGCTTCCTGCCCCCGGGCCTGCGCGCGGTGGACGCGCCTCGGTCTCCGGCGAAGGAGCTGTTCTCCGGCCTGGACCACGTGGCCATCTGCCTGACCCCGGGCACGCTGGACGCCATGGTGCGCTTCTACACGGAGGCCTTCGGCTTCCGGCAGTCGCACGAGGAGAACGTCAAGACCCACGGCAGCGGGATGAACTCCAAGGTGGTGCAGAGCCCCTCCGGGCGCATCTGCTTCCCCATGCAGGAGCCCATCTCCCACGAGAACCCGGGGCAGATTGGCGAGTTCCTCGCGCGCCACGGCGGACCGGGCGTGCAGCACCTGGCCATGCTCTCCCCTGACATCGTCGCCAGCGCGCGGCAGCTCCGGACGCAGGGCATCGAGTTCCTGGACATCCCGGCGGCCTACTACGACCGGCTCGAGGGGCGGCTCGGCCCCATTCCCCTGGACCTGGGCCCGCTGCGCGAGATGGGCATCCTGGTGGACCGGGACGCATGGGGCCTGCTGTTGCAGTCCTTCACGCGCTCGGTGCACCCGCGGCAGACGCTCTTCTTCGAGGCCGTGGAGCGCAAGGACGCACGCGGCTTCGGCGGCGCCAACATCCGCGCCCTCTACGAGGCCGTGGAGCACGAGCTGAGCCGGGCCCAGTCCTGAGCGCTTCGGCGTGTGCGAAAGCGTCGTACGGACGCCCGCACCATGCCGCAGCGCTGGACCTCAGTCGCCTCGTTCGTCGACGCCTGTGTCGGCCTCAACCGCGCCGTCTGCATGGCGGTCGTTGACGACGAACTCGCCGCGAAGCGCGTGCCGTTCACCAAAGGCGCCGTGTTCCATCAAGGCGCCTGGCTCGACGCCGGCGCGTTGAAGTGGGACGAGATCGCGGTCACGCGATGCCAGACCCCGATTCCGCGATACGCGCTCGTCTCGGTCACCGGCCAGAGCTACGCCATCGGTCGAGGAGGCAAGTTGATCCTCGGGCGCGGGGCGCAATGGCAGACACGCGAACTGGAGCTCCCGCACGAGCTCTGCGGTCTGGCGTGGTTCCGCGACCGGCTGCACGCGTGCTCGACGCGTGAACTCTACGTCTGGGACGGCGCACGGTTCCAGGTGTACGCGTTCGATGGCGACCGCCCACGAACGTTGCAATCCCTGAGCATCGGCGAGAACGGCCTGTGCGCCGTCTGCCCGAAGGGCCTGTTCCTCTACGACGGCGGCCTGGACGCGGATCGACTGACAAGCAGCCACGGAACAGACGCGCGGCGGCGGCCGCTGAGCAAAGCGACGCCTATGCCGTCGATGGCGCCTCTTCACGTTTCAGCAGGGGCCGTCTCTCTGCCCAGGCCAGCAATTCGTCAAGGGCTGGGCACCATCCGCTTCCGGTTTAGCCGCCACTCCCGAGGGAAGCCTCACGTTTCCGCCGTTCGCGCTCTCGGCGCTGCTGGCGTGAGCGGGCCGTCACCTCGGCGATGAGCAGGATGCGCTCCTCCAACTGCT
>NZ_RAWQ01000469.1:0-954 GCF_003668965.1 Corallococcus sp. AB030 | reverse complement strand
GGCTTCGCGGGGGGAAGGGCGCGACCGGCCCGATGCGTGCGAGGGCCGTGCTGGTGGTCGCGCAGGTCGCGCTGGCGCTCGTGCCGCTGGTGGGCGCGGGCCTGATGCTGCGCACGCTCCATGCGCTGCATGCCGTGGCGCCGGGCTTCGACCCGCGAGGCGTCAGCGCGATGGACCTGTCATTCCCCCGCGAGGCCTACGGGAGGGATGACACCCGCCGACGGCAGGTGAGTACGGAGCTGCTGGCGCGGGTGCGGGCGTTGCCGTCGGTGCAGTCCGCGGGACTGGCCAGCACGCTGCCGCTGTGGAACCGCAACGGCTTCAGCGCGGTGGTGCTGCCCGGTGAGACGGAGGCGGAGGCCCAGGCGCGCGAAGCGGTCAACTTCCGCGCGGTGAGCGACGGCTACTTCGCCACGCTGCGCATCCCACTGAAGGAGGGTCGCGACGTGAACGCCACGGACGGCGCGGGCGCGGCGCCGGTGATGGTGGTCAACGAGACCTTCGCGCGGCGCTTCCTTTCAAAGGGCTCCGCGTTGGGCCAGCGCGCACGACTGACGCTCGACGGCGAGCCGTTCCGGGAGGTGGTGGGCGTGGTGGGAGACGTGCACCACGCGAGCCTCGCGGAGGAGCCGCGCGCGGAGGTGTACCTGCCCATGGATCAATTCGAGGGCCTGTTCATGGTCGTCGCCGTCCGCGCCACCCGGGACTCACAGGCGCTGCTGCCCGCGCTGCGCGAACAGCTTCGCGCGGTGGATCCAAGCCTGCCGCTGGTCCAGGTGCGCGACCTGGAGGCCGTGGTGGAGGAGAGCCTGGGCCGCACGCGGGTGATGGGCGGCCTGCTCACGGCCATGGCGGTGCTCGCGCTGACGCTGGCGGGCGTGGGGCTGTACGGCGTGCTGGCGTACACGGTGAGCCAGCGCACGCGCGAGCTGGGCATCCGCATGGCGCTGGGCG
>NZ_RAWQ01000468.1:0-995 GCF_003668965.1 Corallococcus sp. AB030 | reverse complement strand
TAGCTGGCCCGGCCCAGTCGCGGCGACATGCTCGCGGTCGCCTCCGCGCCCTGCTCCGCCGCGTGCGTCGCCTCCGCCCACGCCTCCCCCAGCGTCTTCCCCTCCCGGACCGCGCGCACGAGCGATACCGCCGCCGGGTGCAGTGCATCCACCATCGTCCGGTCTCCCGGCCGCGCCCCACCCAGCTCCGACACCGCTTCCACACCCACTTCGAACGCCTTCGCCCAGGCCGCCGCGTCCGACGGCTTGCTCGCCAGGAAGCGCGCCGCTCGCAGCAGCGCCGTCGCATAGAACGGCCCGGAGCTGCCGCCGATGCTCCGGCGCAACGCCTGTCCCAGCTCCGTCAACGCACCCGACGGCGTGGCCCACGCCCCCTCCGGCAACGCGCGGATCGCCGCCGCGCCACGCGCCAGGCTCAAGCCCAGGTCCCCGTCCCCCGCCTTGCTGTCCAGCTCCGTCAGCCGAGCCTCGGCCGCGTCCCAGGCGTCCGCCACCGCCAACGCCGCCGCCCGCACCTGCGGCATCTCTGGCTGCGGCTTCGGATGCCCCTTCACCGTTGGCAGCGCGGCGCGCGTGGGCACCACCTGGCGCCGCGTCACCACCCGCCCCCGACCCGGCCACGCTGGCGCCTCCGTCGGCGCGTCCAACCGCGCGAGCCGCGCGTCATCCACCTTCAGCAACGTCAGCGAACACCCCGGCATCTCCAACGCCGATAGGAACGTGCCCTGCCACGCGCGCTCCACCGTCACGCCTCGCTCCGCCAGGAACGCCAGCGCCCGGCGCGTCACGATGGCCAGCTCCATGGGCGGCGTCCCTCCCAGCCCATTCACCATCAACGCCACCCGGTCGCCCCGGCCCACCTTCCGGTCCTCCACGATGGTCGACAACATCGTGTCCGCCAGCACGTCCGCGGGCTGCAACGCCACGCGACGCACGCCCTGCTCGCCGTGGATGCCCAGCCCCAACTCCACCTCGCCCTCCCCCAACGTGAAGCC
>NZ_RAWQ01000467.1:0-1048 GCF_003668965.1 Corallococcus sp. AB030 | reverse complement strand
CTTCCCCACCAACCCCGCCGCCTCGTTGCGCACCGCGAAGCCTCCACCCCGGACCCCAATCGGATCCAACGGCGGAATGTGCATCGCCACCACGTGCACCGCGTCTCGCGCCTCCTCCAACCAACCGTCCAGCGCCTCCTCCACCATCGGATCCACCGTGCTGCTGCCGGAGTCCACCAGGCTGAAGTGCACGCCATGGAAGGTGAAGTGCTGGCTGCCACGGCCCACCAGCCGCTGGTACTCGCGCGCGTCGTCCGTGAAGGTCTCGTGGTTGCCCAGCGTCGCGAACAGGGGAATCCGCGAGCCCGCTTCCAACCGCTGCTGGAACTCCTCCAGCTGCTCGCGCGTCCCGTACTCCGTCAGGTCCCCCGCGAAGAAGATGAAGCGCAACGTGGGGTCCTGGTTCAGCCGCGCGTAGACGTCCCCCACCTTCGACAGCGCCTCCTGCACGTCCGCCAGCGCCGCGAAACGGAACGGCTCGCGCGCGTCCCAGTCCGGCGGCGCCACCGTCAGCCGCATCGACGTCCCCGGCCGCAGGGCCACGCGCCACGCCTTCACCGTCGGGTGCGCGTCCGGCATCGCCACCACCGTCAGCGGCGTGCCCGCTTCGTCCACGGCGTCCAGCACCGCGTCCGGCATCGCGTTGTGCACCATGAACAGCCAGTCCGTCCGCGCGTCCGCGCCCGCGGTGACTTTCGTGGTGAACACCGGCGCCTGCCCCCACAACTCCAGCGTCCCCGACGCCAGCGTCCGCACCGACGCGAGCCCGCCCTCCACCTCCACCGTCAGCGCGTCCGCTTCCGCCTGGCCCACGCGCGTGTCCCGCACCGCGCGGTCCTCGCTGGGGCGCACGCAGCTTGTGGACAGCAGCGCCGCCGTCAGGCCCAGCGCACCCAGTGCACGAAGTCCTCCGCTCACGTGTCACCTCCCACCGCGTACACCAGCGACACCCGCCCCATCAGCGCGCCACCCGCCTGCGCCTCCGCCGCCACGCCCCAGCGCTCCGTCACCAGCACGCGCCCCTTCAGACCGAACGAACCAATCATCC
>NZ_RAWQ01000466.1:0-1064 GCF_003668965.1 Corallococcus sp. AB030 | reverse complement strand
GCGCAGGGTGGGCAGGCCGCCGGGGGAGGGGACGGATGAGTCGCCGGACATGGCGGTATGGACTAGCACTGAAGCGCACGCGGCGCCCCTGAGGAATCGTGTGGGAGCCTGCTCGGCGGGCGTTCCTGGGGAATTCTCCCTGCAGGCCAGTCCGCACCTGCATGCGAGCCGTGGGAGTGGCGCACGGCGGAAGGATGCACTCAACGCGCGCCGGGCCGTATCATCGTCGCATGACGACACGGCGCACGCTCACTGATCTGATGAACGACGTGTCCGGCCGCGGCGCCCGCGACTGGTCAGTGCCTCAGGACCTGGGCTGCGATCGCATGACGGTCACGGCCGCCTGGCTGGCGAGCGACGATCCGGTAGCGATGCTGTTCCTGCTCGCCGCAGTGCATCCCCGACGCGAAGTGGAGAAGTGCATCGAGCTGGCGACCGAGATGTCGTTCTTCGAGCCCATGCGGGACGAGGCTCACACGATGAGTCGCCGCCTCCCCGGCATGAACTTCAATGGTCGGTCACCGTTCTACTTCATTCATCTCTACCAGATGCTGCACTCCGCCTTGCGGTGGATGGAGGACACCGAGCGGTCGCGGCTTGAGCTCAAGCTGGCCGCAGCGATCCGCGTCGTCGTCCCCGATCCGTTCACGCTCGTCGGGCCCGCCGCATAGGGCCAGAGATGAGCAGGCGGATTCTCGACTCGCTCAAGAGCGTGAAGAACGGTTTTCACGCGACTTTGCGCCTGCGCTAGCCTTGGCTGATGAGAACGCCCATTGCCTGTCTTGCTATCGTTATCGCCGTTTTCGCATGGTCCGCCATCGCACCCTATGAACGCAGCACATGGTGGATGGAGGTCGCGCCCGCTCTCATCGCCTTGCCGCTTTTATTTGCCACATACAAGAAATTCCCACTGACGACGCTGCTCTATGTCTTGATCGCCCATCCGCGTCCGTTTAACGCGATGGAGAAAAGCAGAGCAGAATCAAAGACATAGGTGCAGCCGAGCAGGCAGGCCCGTCGAAACGGGGGGACGAGGAACATTCTCCTGGCATGAAGAAGAGCAC
>NZ_RAWQ01000465.1:0-1077 GCF_003668965.1 Corallococcus sp. AB030 | reverse complement strand
GCGGCCCTCGCGGGACTCTGGGGGCAGAACCTGGGGGAGTACGTCGCGCTCCTCTGCGAGGTGCACGGCGTCTACGGTGTGAGCGCCTCCATGTGGTTCTCGCCCGTCTACAACGCCGGGCTGGGCGCCAACTTTGCGAAGTCCACCGCCTCGCCCTTCAGCGGCGCGCCGTCGGGCGGCGGAGGCGGCGGCTCCGGTGGGACGGGCGGCACGTGCGTCGCGCCCGAGACGCTCATCACCCTGGAGGACGGGCAGGAGGTTCCCGCGGCGTCCCTCCGTCCCGGGATGCGCGTCCTCACCCAGCACGAGGACACGCGCCGCGTGGGCGTCTTCGAGGTGGTGGCCGCCTCCAGCCACCGCGCCGCGCGCTGGCGCGTGGAGCTCACCGACGGCCGCGTCCTGGTGGCGACGCCCAACCACCTCGTCTATCGGCGCTTCGCGGGCTGGACGCAGGTGCGCGCGCTTCGTCCCGGCGAGCTGCTGGAGGGCCTGCGCCCGGGCTTGGTGCGCCGCGCGGCGCCGGAAGGGGAGGGCGCCGTCGTGCAGCTCACCGTCCACGGGGCCCGCACGTACGAGGCTGCGGGCCTCCTCAGCCACAACATCAAGCAGTCCATCTAGGAGTTCGCATGCAGCCCACCCTCACGCAGAGCGACGTCTACGCTATCAATGCCGCCGAGGCCCGGAAGCGGGACCTGCGCCTGGAGATCGCCCGCATCAAGGGGCAACTGGATGCCTCGGCCGCGCTGTCGCGCGCAGCCGCCGAGGTGAACTCCGCCACGCTGGTGAAGAAGACGGCGATCGAGCAGGAGCTGCTGCAGCTGGAGTCCGCGGGCGCCGCACCGGGCAGCAGCGACGACTGGGGGAAGTACTCCACCGTGGAGATGGCGGCCCAGGACGAGCGCTTCTACGCGAAGGACAAGGGCTACGACTGGCTCGTCTACAACCCGCTGGCCACCTTCGAGGAGGCGGTGGCCGAGTTCGAGAAGTACATGCTGGAGCAGCGGACCGCACGGGGACGGCCCTGGCTGCTCCAGCGCGGCGAGGGGCTCGTCCGCGAGTGGCAGGCGAATGCCTTCG
>NZ_RAWQ01000464.1:0-1077 GCF_003668965.1 Corallococcus sp. AB030 | reverse complement strand
GCGGCCCTCGCGGGACTCTGGGGGCAGAACCTGGGGGAGTACGTCGCGCTCCTCTGCGAGGTGCACGGCGTCTACGGTGTGAGCGCCTCCATGTGGTTCTCGCCCGTCTACAACGCCGGGCTGGGCGTCAACTTCGCGAAGTCCACGGCCTCGCCCTTCAGCGGAGCGCCGTCGGGCGGCGGAGGTGGCGGCTCCGGTGGGACGGGCGGCACATGCGTCGCTCCCGAGACGCCCATCACCCTGGAGGACGGGCAGGAGGTGCCCGCGGCGTCCCTGCGCCCTGGCATGCGCGTCCTCACCCAGCACGAGGACACGCGCCGCGTGGGCGTCTTCGAAGTGACGGCCGCCTCCAGCCATCGCGCCGCGCGCTGGCGCGTGGAGCTCATGGACGGCCGCGTCCTGGTGGCGACGCCCAACCACCTCGTCTACAGACGCTTCGCAGGCTGGACGCAGGTGCGCACGCTGCGTCCCGGCGAGTTGCTGGAGGGCCTGCGCCCGGGGCTTGTGCGCCTCGTGGCGCCGGAAGGGGAGGGCGCCGTCGTGAAGCTCACTGTGCACGGGGCACGGACGTACGAGTCCGCGGGCCTCCTCAGCCACAACATCAAGCAGCCCATCTAGGAGTTCGCATGCAGCCCACCCTCACGCAGAGCGACGTCTACCTCATCAATGCCAAGGAGGCCCGGAAGCGGGACCTGCGGCTGGAGATCGCCCGTATCAAGGGGCAGCTTGACGCGTCGGCCGCGCTGTCGCGCGCAGCTGCGGAGGTGAACTCCGCCACGCTGGTGAAGAGGACGGCGCTGGAGCAGGAGCTGCTCCAACTGGAGTCCGGGGGCGCGGCCCCGGGCAGCAGCGACGACTGGGGGAAGTACTCCACCGTGGAGATGGCGGCCCAGGACGAGCGCTTCTACGCGAAGGACAAGGGCTACGACTGGCTCGTCCACAACCCGCTCGCCACCTTCGAGGAGGCGGTGGCCGAGTTCGAGAAGTACATGCTGGAGCAGCGGACCGCACGGGGACGGCCCTGGCTGCTCCAGCGCGGCGAGGGGCTCGTCCGCGAGTGGCAGGCGAATGCCTTCG
>NZ_RAWQ01000463.1:0-1080 GCF_003668965.1 Corallococcus sp. AB030 | reverse complement strand
ATGAGCAGCGTGCGCCGGAAGAGGCCCCAGCAGGGCGTGCGGCTAACTGCCGGGCAGCGGCGCCTCCTGACAGGGCTGCTCCGCCGCGGCGGGCAGCAGGGAGTGGCGCTGCGTGCCGCGGCTCTCCTGTTGTCTGCCGAAGGGCAGAGCGCCACCCAGGTGGGCAGAACATTGGGTGTCACTCCCCGGGCCGTGTACGCGTGGCGTCGGAGGTGGCGCCAGGAAGGTGTCCAGGCACTGGAGGCCCGTGCGCATCCAGGTAGGCCCTCCCGCCTGACACCTGCGGCGGTAGAGCTGCTGCTCAAGGACGTAGAGAGCAACCCGCGAGAGCAGGGGTACGCCTTCGCACGCTGGACGTGCGCGCGTCTTGCCGCGCACCTTCAGCAGCATGCCGGCGTGAGCATCAGCCCCGATTGGGTGGGAGAGGTGCTGCGGCGCCATGGCTTTGCCTGGCGACGCACGAAGCTGACGCTCAAGGGGCTGGCGGACGAGGAGCAAAAAAGCGCGCGCCCAAAGGCGCCTCAACTCCTTGAAAAAGCAGGCCTCCCAGCCGGGCGCGCTCTTCGAGTTGTGGTACGCGGACGGGGTGAGGTTCGACCTATTGCCCTCGGTGCGCTCCGCCTGGCGCCGCCGAGGCGAGCGCCTCGCACTGCCCACCCCGGGCAAGAACGTGCGCGTGGGAGTGGTGGGCGCGGTGCGCTACCCGACGGGAGATTTCCGCTTCGCGCACCAGCCCAAGAGCGTCACCACTGCTCTCTTCCTCGCCGTGCTGGAGACGCTGGTGAAACGCGCGAAGCGGACAGGCCGCCGCATCGTGCTGGTGCTCGACAACGGCGGCTGCTTCACCAGCCGTGCTTCGACAGCCGCGATTGAGGCCGCCGTCCCCTACGTGCGCGTCTTCTGGTTGCCGCGCTACACCTCAGAGACCCTCAACTGGGTTGAGGGCTTCTGGGAGGAGCTGAAGTCCACCTACTTCAGCCGCATGCTGACGGCGGACCGTGACGCCTTCTATGATGAGGCCGTTCTCCTGCTGCGCCGCGTCCGCAGGCGCGGCAGGCTCCCCATCTGGGCCAACACCCC
>NZ_RAWQ01000462.1:0-1086 GCF_003668965.1 Corallococcus sp. AB030 | reverse complement strand
ATCCATGACAGCGCACCCTCCCGCCAGCCCCCGGACCCTTCCTCGTTGAGGAGTGTCAAGCCGGACGGATCGACAAACCGTTACAACCAAACCCTGGCGCCTTCCTCGCGCCGTGAAAGCCTGCTCAATGCATGGCGGACCGCTCGTCGCGGCGGCCCATGGGGGCCTTGCGCGCGTGCGACGGCCGCTCGAAGTACTCCACCACCAGACCGCCGAACGGCACCCGGGGCCCATCCGCCTTCGGGTCCGCCATCCGCTGGAGCAGCGCCACCGCGCTGTCCACGGCCTCGTCAATCGCGCGGTTGATGCGCTGGCGCTCCGTGTCCCCACCGCCCAGGACCTCCAGGGCGTCCACCAGGCACCGCCGCAGCAGTGCGAACTCGTCGTGCAGGGCCCGCGCGCCACGCTCCGGCGCCAGGCGCAGCACCGCGCGGGTGCGGCTCCAGGGGCTGGACTCCACGCCCTCCAGCGTCAGCCCCAGCTCCCGGACGAAGGGCTCCACCAGTCCGTCCAGCAGGCTTGCGCCCGGCACGCCCTGGCCTTCGTGCGCCGCCAGCCGCATCCGCCGCCACAGGGCCGCGATGCGCTCCGGCTGCTTGCTGAAGACCCGGGCCGCCCCGGCCTTCTTCCGTCCCCGCTCCGCCGCCATGTCCGTTGTCGTCCGCATCGCGAACAAAGACATAGCAAGGCCTTTGCCAACGCCAGACGGTTGCTGGTTCCCAGTGAATCCGCCCATTTGGGCAACGAGCCCGCCCTGGAGGGTGGCCGGAGGACGTAAATCCTACGGGGCGGATGTTGAAAGGCTGGGGGCAGGGGAAGAACCTTCCCTGCCTGGGCACGCCGCGCCTCTCAGTGGAGCGTCGGCTTGGGCGGGCGGCCCGACGGGGCCTCGCCGTCCAGCTCGTACTCGCCGCTGGAGGCCTCCGGCTCCTCGTCCTCCATGTCCGGACCGTCCGGGCCTTCCGGATGGCCCGCGCCCGACTCCAGGGCTTCCGGCGCGCCCTCCAGGGCTTCCGGCTGGCTGGGGGCGGAAGGATTGGGCGAGGCCGCGGGCGTGGTGGCGCCGGGCCATTCCGGCCAGGGGAG
>NZ_RAWQ01000461.1:0-1111 GCF_003668965.1 Corallococcus sp. AB030 | reverse complement strand
CCCTCGGCGAGGCAGCCCGCCTTGCGGAGGGCGTCCTGGGGAGAAAGGCGCACTACCCAGCGGATGGCAGCGGCGACGTGCTGCTCCATCGTCGAGTACTGCCGGTTGGCCGACACGCGCTGTTTGAGGGGACGCCAGAGGTGGTCCATGCAGTTGAGCTCCGAGCGCTGCTTGGGTAGCAGCACCAGATGGACACCGAGGCGGGCGGCGAGCCGCTGAGACTTCTGCGCGGTGTGGCAGCTGGCCCTGTCGAGCACCAGGAGCAGAGGACGGCCGGGGTAGGCGGAGCGCAGGGCGTGCAAGAAGGCCATGAAGTCCTCCTGGCGGCTGCGCTGGGTGGCCATGACGACGCGCCTGCCGGAGCGAGGGTTGATGGCGCCCCACAACGTGCGCTTGGCATTCTCGCCGGTGATTCTCACCAGCGCCTGCTCGCCAATGGGCGCCCACATGGCGCGCAGCGGTGGAAACCAGCGCAGCACCGTGCTGTCCGTGACGAGCAGCACCGCGCGAGGCCACTGACGTTTGAGCCGCTTCAGACGGCGGACAAGGCCCCCTTTTTCTGCCCCGGGTGAGGCGCTGCGGTCGCGTACACGTACCGCGGCCGCTTCCACGCCAGGTTCGCCTCATGCAGCCGACGGCGCAGCGTGCGGGCGGACACCTCGACTCCTTTGCGCTTGAGGTGGGTGCGCAGCAGCGGCACCGTCCAGCCAGAGCTCGCCCAGCCAGCCTTCTCGGGGTTGCCGCGCACCACCTTGCGCAGGTGTTTCGGGGTGAGGCGCGGGGCTTTTCTGGGCCGGCCCGAGCGCGGGGCGTCCCAGAGCGCAGAGGGTGTGCGCTCCGTAAGGTAGCGCTCAAGCCAGAAGTAGACGGCCGGCCGACTCAAGGCTGCCAGGCGTGCCGCCTCGCCCGGGCCCTTCCCCTCCGCGATGAGCTTGATGGCCAGAAGACGACGGAAGTGACGGGCCTCGCGCGTCTGCCGCAGCGCCCGCTCCAGCTTCCGCATGTCGTATGCTGTCAGCCCCAGCTCGGCAGGGCTCCTTGCCGGTCGCATGCTCCAGAAACTGCGCATGCGACCCGGATTTGTCTCGGAACTTCTGGCGACCTACTTAGA
>NZ_RAWQ01000460.1:0-1135 GCF_003668965.1 Corallococcus sp. AB030 | reverse complement strand
TCATGTCCAAGGAAAAGTTCGATCGCAGCCTGCCCCACGTGAACATCGGAACGATTGGGCACGTGGACCACGGCAAGACGTCGCTGACGGCGGCCATCACGAAGGTGCTGGCCAAGACGGGCGGCGCCACGTTCCTGGCGTACGACCAGATTGACAAGGCGCCGGAAGAGCGCGAGCGCGGCATCACCATCTCCACGGCGCACGTGGAGTACAAGACGAAGAACCGTCACTACGCGCACGTCGACTGTCCGGGACACGCCGACTACGTGAAGAACATGATCACGGGCGCGGCGCAGATGGACGGCGCCATCCTGGTGGTGTCGGCGGCGGACGGCCCGATGCCCCAGACGCGCGAGCACATCCTGCTGGCCCGCCAGGTGGGCGTGCCCTACATCGTGGTCTTCCTGAACAAGGTGGACCTGCTGGACGACCCCGAGCTGCGTGAGCTCGTGGAGATGGAAGTCCGCGACCTGCTGAAGAAGTACGAGTTCCCTGGCGACAGCATCCCCATCATCCCCGGCTCCGCGGTGAAGGCGCTGGAGGGTGACACCAGTGACATCGGCGAGCCGGCCATCCTGAAGCTGATGGAGGCGGTGGATGCGTACATCCCGACGCCGCAGCGCGCGACGGACAAGCCCTTCCTGATGCCGGTGGAAGACGTGTTCTCCATCGCCGGCCGCGGTACGGTGGCGACGGGCCGCGTGGAGCGCGGAATCATCAAGGTGGGCGAGGAAGTCGAAGTCGTCGGCCTGCGCGCGACGCAGAAGACGGTGGTGACGGGCGTGGAGATGTTCCGCAAGCTGCTGGACGAGGGCCGGGCGGGCGACAACATCGGCGCGCTGGTCCGTGGCCTCAAGCGCGAGGACATGGAGCGCGGCCAGGTGCTGGCGAAGCCGGGCAGCATCACGCCGCACACGAAGTTCAAGGCGCAGATTTACGTGCTGTCGAAGGAAGAGGGCGGCCGTCACACCCCGTTCTTCAAGGGGTACCGTCCGCAGTTCTACTTCCGCACCACGGACGTGACGGGCACGGTGAAGCTGCCGGACAACGTCGAGATGGTCATGCCGGGCGACAACATCGCCATCGAGGTGGAGCTCATCACCCCGGTCGCGATGGAGAAGGAGCTCCGGTTCGC
>NZ_RAWQ01000045.1:0-50640 GCF_003668965.1 Corallococcus sp. AB030 | reverse complement strand
GGAAGTCGGTGGGCAACTCCAGCGCGGAGGGCACTCCGGCCAGCTGCCGCTTCCAGTAATCGAGCTGCTTCTCCAGCCGGGGCCCCTGCATCCACTCGCGCTGCCAGACGCCGAAGTCGGCGTACTGGATGCCCAGCGGCGGCAGGGGCGCTGCCTGTCCTCGCGCGAGCGCGCCGTAGAGCAGCGCCACCTCGCGCACCAGCAGCGTCATGGACCAGCCGTCGGAGACGATGTGGTGGACCACCACGACGAGCAGGTGCTCTCCCGGTGCTGACGTCAGCAGCAACGCGCGCAGCAGCGGGCCCTTCGCGAGGTCGAAGGGCTGGGCCGCGGCTTCACGCGCCAAGCGCCACGCTTCTTCCGTCGGCGAGCCCGTGAGGTCCTTGCGCTCCAGGGTGAGCATCGGCTCCGGGGACACCACCTGCACGGGGCCGGAGACGTCCTCGCGGAAGACGGTGCGAAGCACCTCATGACGGCGCACGACTTCGCGCAGCGCGCGCTCCAGCACGGCCACGTCGAGCGCACCCTCCAGACGCACCGCCATGGGCACGTTGAAGAGGGAGGTGCCGGGTTGAAGCTGATCAATGAACCAGAGGCGCTGCTGCGCGAAGGACAGCGGCAGCGGACGCGTTCGGTCCTGCACCGGGATGAGGCCTTGGACGGAGTTGCCAGCCGTGGCCTTTTGCGCGGCCATCTTCTTGAGCAACTCGGCGCGCTTTTCCGGTGAGAGGTTGGCGATCCGCTTCGACAGATCCTGGCTCATCTCGTGTACTCCGCACTGGGGGATGCCATGGCGCACGAGGACCACCCGGGACGGTGGCCCTCGTGAGATCTCAGACTGCTGCTGTTGCTGGATTGCCGTCCTGAACCGCGCTCACGGGGGAAGCGCGGCAGTGGGCAAATTCGCGGTGGTTACATTATTCGGTAACGACATGGCGTGTCATGAGGCCGGCCCTGCGCTCCTGAGGCACACCCTGGGGATGAATAAATCCCTGTGTTTACAGACCCCACCATAGGAGGCGGCTCTGACGCCGGCGTGACCGCTCGACCGCAAAAGCCGGATCTCAGGTTCGGGGGCCCGCGAATTCTGGACGCCAACGAACCCGGCGGAGTGATCCGTGCGGCGCGCCTGGCTTCCTGGAGCTGAAGCCCCGCGCCTGAACAGGCTGGCGCGGGGCGGACGGACTTCAACTTCCCGTGGGTGCGCGCGACTCGCTGCTCGACGCACGGGCGAGGATCAGCCGCAGTCGCTCCACGATGGGCTCGAGGTGCGTGTCCTGCAGCAGCTCATGATGGCTGCCGGGGACGTCGTGCACCTCCAGGCCGCCACGGACGAGAGGCTCCCAGCCGCGGTGACGTGGAAGCCCGGCCGCGGCCTCGCTGGCGCTCAGCAGCAGGGCGGTGCCGTCGTACGGCCGGGGCACGTACTTCTCCTGCGCGAAGAGGTTGGCCTGGAAGACGCGGAAGAGGGCGCGCAGCTGGGCGGCCCCGGAGTGCGCGTCGAGGATGCTCGCCCGGACGCCTTCCTGGAGCAGGTGGTCCAGCATCGCGTCGTCGTCGCCTTGTGCCAGCGCTTCGGCCGAGACGGAGAGCTCCTGGCCGAAGGCGGTGGCCGTGGTCTGGGCGAAGGCGATCCTCACTCGGGCTTCTGAAGAGAAGTGGGGCTCTGTCTCGGAAGGCGGCGTGATGCCGGGCGCGTGGGCGTCGATGAGTGCGAGCAGGTCCACGGCTTCACCCGCCTCGCGCAGGCGGCGAGCCATCTCGTAGGCGATGACGCCGCCCAGGGACCAACCTCCCAACTGGTAGGGGCCCTGCGGCTGCACAGTGCGGATCGCTTCGATGTAGAGGGTGGCCATCTCCTCGATGGACTCGACGACGGGGCGCCCGTCGAGGCCGCGAGACTGGAGTCCAAAGACGGGCAGTGACGGCCCGAGCCTGCGCGCCAGCTCCGAGTAGGCCAGGACGTTGCCGCCACCGGGGTGGACGAGGAAGAGGGGCCGCTGTCCAGGCTCTCCGCGCTCCAGGGGAACGAGGGGCGTCCAGGCCCGTGAGTCGTCGCGGAGCACCTGCGCGAGTTGCTCGACGGTGGGCTGCTGGAAGAGGACGGAGAGAGGGAGGCTGAGGCCGAGACGCTCACGGATGGACGCGAGCATGCGCACGGCGAGCAGGGAGTGGCCGCCCAGTTCGAAGAAGCTGGAGCGGACGCCGACGGAGCGGACGCCGAGGACGTCCTCCCAGATGCGAGCGAGCTGCATTTCGAGCGCGTCGCGGGGAGCGACGAAGTCCCGGGCCTCGATGGCGTGGGCATCGGGTTCGGGTAGCGCCTTGCGGTCGACCTTGCCGTTGGAGTTGAGGGGCAGGGCGTCCATCACCACGAAGGTGGAGGGCACCATGTACTCAGGGAGGCCCTGGCGCAGGTGCGCCTTGAGGGCTTCCACCTCCAGCGACGCATTCACTTTGGGCGTGACGTAGGCGACCAGCCGCTTGTCGGCGGCCTCACCCTTGGCGACGACGACGGCGTCCTTGAGACCTGGAGCGCGACGAAGGGCTGCTTCGATTTCGCCCAGTTCGATGCGGAAGCCGCGCACCTTCACCTGGAAGTCGATGCGGCCGAGGTACTCCAGGCGCCCGTCGAGGCGGTAACGGACGCGGTCGCCCGTGCGGTACATGCGGCCGCCGGGAGGCCCGTAAGGCTCGGGGACGAAGCGCTCGGCGGTGAGCTCCGGACGCAGCAGGTAGCCGCGCGCCTGGCCTTCGCCCGCGAGGTACAGCTCGCCTGCGACACCCACGGGCACCGGCTGCAACGAGGCATCCAGCACATAGGCACGCGTCGCGGGCAGGGGCCTGCCGATGAGGGGCACTTCGTCACGACCGACGAGGGAGGCGGTGGAGTAGGTGGTGTCCTCGGACGGGCCGTAGAGGTTGAAGAGCTTCTGCACCGTCGGGACGGCGTAGACCTGCTTCGCCAGCGTCTCCGGCAGGGCTTCACCGGCGAGGTTGATGACACGCACGGAAGGCGGCACTGCACCCAGGCGCAGCAGTTGCGCCATGGCGGAGGGCACGGTGTTGACGAGGGTGACGTGAGAGGCCGTAGGCAGCTCCGCCAGATGCAAGGCGTTGCGAGCCACCACCACCGCGCCACCGCTGGAGAGCGGAGCGAAGAGTTCGAAGACGGAGAGGTCGAAGTTGAGGCTCGTCGCGGCGAGCGTTCCCTTCAACTCCTCCGGGGAGAATGTAGTCAGGGCCCAGTGGAGGAAGGAGACGGCGTTGCCATGGGAGATGGCGACACCCTTGGGACGGCCGGTGCTGCCAGAAGTGTAGATGAGATAGGCGAGATGGCCGGGGTGGATGTCCACCGCGGGTGCCGTCGTCGGCTGCTTCGCCAGCTCCACGTCCGAGTCGAGGCACACTGGCGTGGCGCTGGTTTCAGGCAGCGCCGAGAGCAGATGTGAATGCGCGACGAGGGCAGGCCCCTGCGCATCCTCCAGCAGCCAGCCCAGGCGCTCACGTGGATAGCTGGGGTCCAGCGGCACGTAGGCACCACCGGCCTTGAGGATGCCAAGGGTGCCAATGAGAAGATCCTCGGTGCGCTCGACACAGAGACCGACGCGGACTTCAGGCCCGACACCCAGGCCGCGCAGGCGGTGCGCGAGTTGATTAGCCTTCGCGTCCAGCTCCCGGTACGTCAACCGCCGCTCGGGCGTGATGACGGCCAGCGCATCCGGCGTGCGACGCACCTGGGCCTCCACCATCGCGGGGATGCTGAGTTCGCGCGGCACCTGCGAGGCAGGAGGATTCCACTCGACGAGGAGTTGCTGGCGCTCGGAGCCAGTGAGCAGCGGCAGGTCCCCGAGTCGTGACTCAGGCTTCTTCGCGATGGCCTCCAGCAACACGCCGAAGTGTCCGGCCATGCGCTGGACGGTCGCGGCGTCGAACAGGTCCGTTGCGTACTCCAGCGAACCGACCAGCTCCCCCTGGACCTCTTGCAGGGCGAGGGAGAGATCGAACTTGGCGAAGTGTGCTTCCAGCGGCAGGGCCTGGAAGGACAGGCCCGGCAGACGCAGCGCCTCGGTGGGCGTGTTCTGCAGGACGAACATGGCCTGGAACAGGGGGCTGCGGCTCAGGTCGCGCGTGGGCTGCACGGCCTCCACGAGCTTCTCGAAGGGCAGGTGCTGGTGCTCGAAGGCGGCGAAGGTCGTGCCTCGCACCTGGGCCAACAGCTCGCGGAACGTCGCGCGCGGGCTCAAGTGGGCGCGCAAGACGAGCGTGTTGACGAAGAAGCCGATGAGGCCTTCGGTCTCCGCCTGGGTGCGGCCCGCGATGGGGGAACCCACGCTGATGTCTTCCTGCGCGGAGTAGCGCGACAGGAGCACCTGGAACGCGGCGAGCAGCACCATGAAGGGCGTGGCCCCCTCGCGTCCCGCGAGCGCCTTGAGCGCACGGGCGACGTCCCCGGGGATGCGAACCTCCATCGTGGCGCCCCGGTGGGACTGCACGGGCGGCCGCGGACGGTCCGTGGGCAGCTCCAGCGCGGCGGGAACTCCGGAGAGCTGCTGCTTCCAGTAGTGGATCTGCGCGTCCAGTGCCTCGCCCTGGAGCCAGTTCCGCTGCCAGGCGGCGAAGTCCGCGTACTGCACGGGCAGCGGCGTGAGGCCGGGCTCCTTGCCGTCATGGAACGCGGAGTACAGCGAGATGAGTTCGCGGACGAGCACGCCCATGGACCAGCCGTCGGAGACGATGTGATGCATCGTCACGAGCAACAGATGTGAGTCCTCGGTCAGCCGCACCAGCGCACTGCGCAGCAGGGGACCCGTGGCGAGGCGGAAGGGTCGCCGGGCCTCCTCGTCGGCCAGCTTCCGAGCCTCCTTCTCCCGCTCCTCTTCGGGCAACGAAGAGAGGTCCATGAGCGGCAGCGTCCATGCCGCCGGAGCCTGGATCCGCTGCGTGGGCTGCCCCTGATGTTCATGGAAGGTGGTGCGCAGGGCCTCGTGACGGGCGACGAGTGCCTCGAATGCACGGCGCAGGGCTTCCACGTCCAGGTGGCCCGAGAGCTGGAGCGCGACCGGGAGATTGTAGGACGCATCCTCGGGCTGGAGCTGATCCAGCAACCACAGCCGCTGCTGCGCGAAGGACAGAGGCAGCGGGCCGTCGTGCGGGGTTCGGGTGAGCTTCGGAGCATGGGCGCTCGCGCTTCCGTGCAGCCGCGCGGCCAGGGCTTCCACCGTGGGGGACTCGAAGAGGGCGCGGAGGGGCAGCTCCACGCCCAGGTCCGTGCGCACGCGCGACACCACCTGGGTGGCCAGCAGCGAGTGCCCGCCCAGTTCGAAGAAGGAGTCCTTCACGCCCACCTGGGGCAGGCGCAGGACTTCCGCCCAGATGGAGGCCAGCTTCGCTTCGACTTCCGTGCGAGGCGCTTCGTAGGTGTTGCCGGACTGGGGCGCCTCCGGCTCCGGCAGGGCCTTGCGGTCCACCTTGCCGTTGGAGTTGAGGGGCAGGGCGTCGAGCACCACGAAGGTGGCGGGCACCATGTACTCAGGGAGGCCCTGGCGCAGGTGCGCCTTGAGGGCTTCCACCTCCAGCGAGGCCCCGGCCTTGGGAGTGACGTAGGCGACGAGGCGCTTGTCGGCGGCCTCACCCTTCGCGACGACGACGGCGTCCTTGAGGCCTGGAGCGCGGCGGAGGGCTGCTTCGATTTCGCCCAGTTCGATGCGGAAGCCACGCACCTTCACCTGGAAGTCGATGCGGCCGAGGTACTCCAGTCGCCCGTCGAGGCGGTAACGGACGCGGTCGCCCGTGCGGTACATGCGGCCGCCGGGAGGACCGAAGGGCTCCGGTACGAAGCGCTCCGCGGTGAGTTCCGGGCGCAGCAGGTAGCCGCGCGCCTGGCCTTCGCCCGCGAGGTACAGCTCACCTGCGACACCCACGGGCACCGGCTGCAATGAGGCGTCCAGCACGTAGGCGCGCGTCGCGGGTAGCGGGCGGCCGATGAGGGGCACTTCGTCACGGCCGACGAGAGAGGCGGTGGAGTAGGTGGTGTCCTCGGAAGGCCCGTAGAGGTTGAAGAGCTTCTGCACCGTGGGGACGGCGTAGACCTGCTTCGCCAACGTCTCCGGGAGGGCTTCACCGGCGAGGTTGACGACGCGCACGGAAGGCGGCACCGCGCCCAGGCGCAGCAGCTGCGCCATGGCGGAGGGCACGGTGTTGACGAGGGTGACGTGGGAAGCGGTGGGCAGCTCCGCCAGGTGGAGTGCGTTGCGTGCCACGACCACCGCGCCACCACTGGAGAGCGGCGCGAAGAGCTCGAAGACGGAGAGGTCGAAGTTGAGGCTCGTCGCGGCGAGGGTGCCCTTCAACTCCTCCGGCGAGAATGTAGTCAGGGCCCAGTGGAGGAAGGAGACGGCGTTGCCATGGGAGATGGCGACGCCCTTGGGACGGCCTGTGCTGCCGGAGGTGTAGATGAGGTAGGCGAGGTGTCCGGCGTGGATGTCCACAAGCGGAGCCGTCGTCGGCTGCTTCGCCAGCTCCACGTCCGAGTCGAGGCACACCGGCGTGGCGCTGGTTTCAGGCAGCGCCGAGAGCAGATGGGAGTGCGCGACAAGGGCAGGACCCTGAGCGTCCTCCAGCAGCCAGCCCAATCGCTCGCGCGGATAGCTGGGGTCCAGCGGTACGTAGGCGCCACCGGCCTTGAGGATGCCGAGGGCACCAATGACGAGGTCCTCGGTGCGCTCGACGCACAGGCCGACGCGGACTTCAGGCCCGACACCCAGGCCGCGCAGGCGGTGCGCGAGTTGATTGGCCTTCGCGTCCAGCTCCCGGTACGTCAACTGCCGCTCGGGCGTGATGACGGCCAGCGCATCCGGCGTGCGACGCACCTGGGCCTCCACCATCGCGGGGATGCTGGACTCCGGTGGCACCTGCGAGGCAGGCGGATTCCACTCGACGAGGAGTTGCTGGCGCTCAGCATCCGTGAGCAGAGGCAGGTCAACCAGTCGGGTGTCCGGCTTCGTCGCGATGGCCTCCAGCAACACGCCGAAGTGCCCGGCCATGCGCTGGATGGTCTCGGCATCGAACAGGTCCGTCGCGAAGTCGAATGAACCGACGAATCCGTCCCGGCCTTCACGCAGACCCAAGGAGAGGTCGAACTTGGCGAAGTGTGCTTCCAGCGGCAGGGCCTGGAAGGACAGTCCCGGCAGACGCAGCGCCTCGGTGGGCGTGTTCTGCAGGACGAACATGGCCTGGAAGAGCGGGCTGCGGCTCAGGTCGCGCGTGGGCTGCACGGCCTCCACGAGCTTCTCGAAGGGCAGGTGCTGGTGTTCGAAGGCCGCGAAGGTCGTGCCTCGCACCTGGGCCAACAGCTCGCGGAACGTCGCGCGCGGGCTCAAGTGGGCGCGCAAGACGAGCGTGTTGACGAAGAAGCCGATGAGGCCTTCGGTCTCCGCCTGGGTGCGGCCCGCGATGGGGGAACCCACGCTGATGTCATCCTGCGCGGAGTAGCGCGACAGGAGCACCTGGAACGCCGCGAGCAACGTCATGAACGGCGTGGCACCCTCGCGTCCCGCGAGCGCCTTGAGCGCACGGGCGACGTCCCCGGGGATGCGCACGTCCACCGTTGCGCCCCGGTGGGACTGCACGGGCGGTCGCGGGCGGTCCGTGGGCAGCTCCAGCGCGGCGGGAACTCCGGAGAGCTGCTGCTTCCAGTAGTGGATCTGCGCGTCCAGTGCCTCGCCCTGGAGCCAGTTCCGCTGCCAGGCGGCGAAGTCCGCGTACTGCAGGGGCAGCGGCGTGAGGCCGGGCTCCTTGCCGTCATGGAACGTGGCGTATAGCGAGACGAGCTCGCGGACGAGCACACCCATGGACCAGCCGTCGGAGACGATGTGGTGCATCGTCACGAGCAACAGATGTGAGTCCTCGGCCAGCCGCACCAACGTGGTGCGCAGCAGCGGTCCCCTGGCGAGGTCGAACGGCTTCCGTGCTTCCTCGTTGGCCAGCCTGCGCGCCTCGTCTTCCCGCAGCGTCTCAGGCCGGGTTGAGAGGTCCACGAGCGGCAGCGTCCAACCACTGGGCGCGTGGACCGCCTGGATGGGCTGGTCCTGATGCTCGTGGAAGGTGGTGCGCAGTGCGTCGTGACGGGCGACGAGCGCCTCGAAGGCACGGCGCAGGGCCTCGATGTCCAGGTGTCCCGAGAGCTGGAGCGCGGTGGGGATGTTGTACGACGCGTCCCCGGGCTGGAGCTGATCCAACAGCCACAGTCGCTGCTGCGCGAAGGACAGCGGCAGCGGACCGTCATGCGAGACGCGGGTGAGCTTCGGAGCCTGGGAGGTGGCGCTCCCGTGCAGCCGCCCGGCGAGCGCCTCCACGGTGGGGGACTCGAAGAGCGCGCGCAGGGGCAACTCCACGCTGAACTCCGCGCGCACGCGAGAGACCACTTGCGTGGCCAGCAGCGAGTGCCCGCCCAGTTCGAAGAAGGAGTCCTTCACGCCCACCTGGGGCAGGCGCAGGACTTCCGCCCAGATGGAGGCCAGCTTCGCTTCGACTTCCGTGCGAGGCGCTTCGTAGGTGTTGCCGGACTGGGGCGCCTCCGGCTCCGGCAGGGCCTTGCGGTCCACCTTGCCGTTGGAGTTGAGGGGCAGGGCGTCGAGCACCACGAAGGTGGCGGGCACCATGTACTCAGGGAGGCCCTGGCGCAGGTGCGCCTTGAGGGCTTCCACCTCCAGCGAGGCCCCGGCCTTGGGAGTGACGTAGGCGACGAGGCGCTTGTCGGCGGCCTCACCCTTCGCGACGACGACGGCGTCCTTGAGGCCTGGAGCGCGGCGGAGGGCTGCTTCGATTTCGCCCAGTTCGATGCGGAAGCCACGCACCTTCACCTGGAAGTCGATGCGGCCGAGGTACTCCAGTCGCCCGTCGAGGCGGTAACGGACGCGGTCGCCCGTGCGGTACATGCGGCCGCCGGGAGGACCGAAGGGCTCCGGTACGAAGCGCTCCGCGGTGAGTTCCGGGCGCAGCAGGTAGCCGCGCGCCTGGCCTTCGCCCGCGAGGTACAGCTCACCTGCGACACCCACGGGCACCGGCTGCAATGAGGCGTCCAGCACGTAGGCGCGCGTCGCGGGTAGCGGGCGGCCGATGAGGGGCACTTCGTCACGGCCGACGAGAGAGGCGGTGGAGTAGGTGGTGTCCTCGGAAGGCCCGTAGAGGTTGAAGAGCTTCTGCACCGTGGGGACGGCGTAGACCTGCTTCGCCAGCGTCTCCGGCAGGGCTTCACCGGCGAGGTTGATGACGCGCACGCTCGGCGGCACCGCGCCCAGACGCAGCAGCTGAGCCATGGCGGAGGGCACGGTGTTGACGAGGGTGACGTGAGAGGCCGTAGGCAGCTCCGCCAGGTGCAAGGCGTTGCGTGCCACCACCACTGCGCCACCACTGCTCAACGGAGCGAAGAGCTCGAAGACGGAGAGGTCGAAGTTGAGGCTCGTCGCGGCGAGGGTGCCCTTCAACTCCTCCGGCGAGAAGGTCTCCAAGGCCCAGTGGAGGAAGGAGACGGCGTTGCCATGGGAGATGGCAACGCCCTTGGGACGGCCGGTACTGCCAGAAGTGTAGATGAGGTAGGCGAGGTGTCCGGCGTGGATGTCCACAAGCGGAGACGTCGTCGGCTGCTTCGCCAGCTCCACGTCCGAGTCGAGGCACACCGGCGTGGCACTGGTTTCGGGCAACGCCGAGAGCAGATGGGAGTGCGCGACGAGTGCAGGGCCCTGGGCGTCCTCCAGCAGCCAGCCCAAGCGCTCACGCGGGTAGCTGGGGTCCAGCGGCACGTAGGCGCCGCCAGCCTTGAGGATGCCGAGAGCGCCGATGACGAGGTCCTCGGTGCGCTCGACGCACAGGCCGACGCGGACTTCGGGCCCGACGCCAAGTCCGCGCAGACGGTGCGCGAGCTGGTTCGCCTTCGCGTCCAGCTCCCGGTACGTCAGCTGCCGCTCGGGCGTGATGACGGCCAGCGCATCCGGCGTGCGGCGCACCTGGGCCTCCACCATCGCGGGGATGCTGGACTCCCGCGGCGCCTGCGAGGCAGGCGGATTCCACTCGACGAGGAGCTGCTGGCGCTCCGTGTCGGTGAGCAGGGGCAGGTCGCCAAGCCTCGTGTTCGGCTCTGATGCGATGGCCTCCAGCAGTACGCCGAAGTGTCCGGCCATGCGTTGGATGGTCGCCGCGTCGAACAGGTCCGTTGCGTACTCCAGCGTGCCCGTGATGCCCGTGGGGGCCTCCCTCAGTCCCAGGGAGAGATCGAACTTCGCGGAGCGGGTCTCCAGCGGCAGCGTCCGCATGGACAGCCCCGGCACGCGCAGCACCTCGCCCGGCATGTTCTGCAGGACGAACATGGCCTGGAACAACGGATTGCGGCTCAGGTCGCGCGTGGGCTGCACGGCCTCCACGAGCTTCTCGAAGGGCAGGTGCTGGTGCTCGAAGGCGGCGAGCGTGGTGTCGCGCACCTGGACCAGCAGCGCCCGGAACGTCTTGCGCGGATCCACGTGGGCGCGCAGGACGAGCGTGTTGACGAAGAAGCCGATGAGGCCCTCGGTCTCCGCCTGGGTGCGGCCCGCGATGGGGGAACCCACGCTGATGTCATCCTGCGCGGAGTAGCGCGACAGGAGCACCTGGTAGGCCGCCAGCAGCACCATGAAGGGCGTGGCGCCTTCCTGCTGGGCCAGGGCCTTGAGGGCCTCCACGAGGGGGGCGGGAATCCGCACCTCCACCGTGGCACCCCGGTGCGTCTGCACGGGCGGACGGGGCCGGTCCGTGGGCAGCTCCAGCGCCGCCGGCGCACCCGCCAACCGCTGCTTCCAGTGAGCCAGCTGCGCGTCCAGGACCTCTCCCTGGAGCCAGTCGCGCTGCCACGTCGCGAAGTCCGCGTACTGCACCGGCAGCGGCGGGAGGGCCGGCGTGCTGCCCGTGCTGAAGGCCTCGTAGAAGGCGGCCATCTCGCGCACGAGGACGCCCATGGACCAGCCGTCGGAGATGACGTGGTGCATGGTCACCAGCAGCACGTGCTCCTCCGCTCCCAGGCGCACCAGCAGCCCGCGCAGCAGCGGTCCCGTGGCGAGCTGGAACGGACGGCGGGCCTCCTCGGCCACGATGCGCCAGGCTTCTTCCTCGCGCTGCTCCTGGGGCAGCGCGCTCAGGTCGACGACCGGCAGCTCCCACGCCACGGAGGTGTGGACTCGCTGCGACGGCGCCTCGTGGGACGCGGCGAGCGTGGTGCGCAGGGACTCGTGGCGGGCGATGAGCGCCTCGAAGGCGCCTCGCAGTGCCGCCACGTCCACCCGGCCCGACAGCCGCAGCGCGGTGGGGACGTTGTATGACGAATCACCCGGCTGGAGCTGATCCAACAGCCACAGGCGCTGCTGGGCGAAGGAGAGCGGCAGGGCCCCCTCGCGGGACACGGGCCTCAGCGGCGGAGCACGAAGCGCGGAGGACGGGGCCTCGTCGAGCTTCGGCGCGAGGGCTTCGACGGTGGGCGCTCCGAACAGGGCTCGCAGCGGCAGCTCCACGCCGAACGCGGCGCGCACGCGCGAGACGAGCTGGGTGGCCAGCAGCGAGTGGCCACCGAGGGCGAAGAAGTCGTCGTGGAGGCCCATGCGCTCCACGCGCAGCACCTCCGCGAAGAGGGCCGCGAGCTGCTCTTCGGTGGCGGTGCGCGGCGCGACGAAGGAGGCCGCGCGCGGTGCGTCCCCCGGTTCGGGCAGGGCCTTGCGGTCCACCTTGCCGTTGGCGTTGAGGGGCAGGGCCTCCAGGACCAGGAGCGAGGCAGGCACCATGTACTCCGGCAGCCGCTGCCGCAGGTGGGCCCGCAGCGCCTCCACGTCCAAGGTGTGGCCTTCGTGCGCGGTGAGATAGCCGATGAGGCGCTTGTCCGCGTCCGAGCCCCGGGCCATGACGACGGCCTCGTTGACGCCCGGGAATGCGCGCAGGGCGGCTTCGATTTCACCCAGCTCGATGCGGAAGCCGCGCACCTTCACCTGGAAGTCGACGCGGCCCAGGAAGTCGAGCGTGCCGTCCTCCCTCCAGCGGGCCTTGTCGCCCGTGCGGTAGAGGCGCTCTCCCGGAATGGAAGCGAAGGGATGGGGGACGAAGCGCTCCGCGGTCAGGTCGGGGCGGTGCAGGTAGCCCCAGGCGAGGCCCGGGCCACCGACGTACACCTCGCCCGCGACGCCCACGGGCACTGGATGGAGGTTCGCATCGAACACATAGGCGGTGGAGTTCGGGATGGGACGGCCAATGGAGACGGGACCCTCCACGCGCGTGTGGCGGTGCAACGGCAGCGTGGTGGAGAAGGTCGTGTTCTCCGTCGGGCCGTAGGCGTGCACCAGCGTCGCCCCTTCGGCGAGGCGGGGGAGATGAGCGCGCAGGCGCGACCAGGGCATCACGTCTCCGCCCGTGAGGACCTGGCGCACCTCCGCCAAGGCTTCGCCCTGGTGAAGGGCCATCTGCTCGAAGAGAGCGGTGGTGAGCCACAGCGACGTCACCCGGTGGCGGCGAAGCTGCGTGGCCAGCTCCTCCAGGGAGAGTGCGTGCGGCGGAGCGAGGACGAGCTTCGCACCGTGCAGCAGCGCGCCCCAGATTTCGAGCGTTGAGGCGTCGAAGGCAACCGGGGCAGCCTGGAGCCAGACTTCATCCGGCCCGAAGCGCATGAAGGTGCTGCCGAGCACCAGGCGGGTGATGCCCCGGTGCGGCACGCAGACGCCCTTGGGACGCCCCGTGGAGCCCGAGGTGAACATGACGTAGGCGAGAGACTCTCCCTCCACGGAGACGTCGAGCGCATGCGTGGGCCGTGCGGCGATGACGTCCTGCTGCGCATCCAGCCAGACGCGGGTGCCGGAGGCCGGCAGCTTGGAGGCGAAGGGCTGGTGGGTGAGGACGACGCCGACGTCCGCGTCCTCCAGCAAGGTGGCGATGCGCTCCACGGGCGCATTGCGATCCACGGGCACGAAGGCAGCGCCAGCCTTGAGGATGGCGAGGAGCGCCGTCACCAGCTCGAACGAGCGCTCGATGGCGAGGCCCACGCGCGCGCCGGGCATGATGCCGAGGCCGCGCAGGTGATGTGCGAGTTGGTTGGCGCGGGCTTCGAGCTGGGCGTACGTCAGCGACGCCTCCCCCAGCACCAGGGCCACCGCGTCGGGCGTGCTGAGGGCCTGCCGCGCGAAGTGGACGTGGACCGGGACGTCCAGGGGGCTGGCGACGGTGGTGTCGTTCCAGTCCACGAGGATGCGCTGTCGCTCCTCGCGGGAGAGCAGCGACAGCCCGGCCACGGACTGCTCGGGCCTTGAGGCCACGGCCTCCAGCAGGATGCGCAGGTGGCTGGCCATCCGCTCCACCGTGCCCTGCTTGAACAACGCGGTGCTGTACTCCAACCAGCCCACGAAGCCCTGCGCCGAGTCCTGCAACGTCAGGGTGAGGTCGAACTTGGCGGAGCGCGATTCCGCGGCCACCTGCTGGAAGGTGAGGCCCGGGATTCGCAGGTCCCCGGTGGGCGCGTTCTGCAGCGCGAACATCACCTGGAACAGCGGGCTGCGGCTCGCGTCCCGCACGGGCTGCACGGCTTCGACGAGCTTCTCGAAGGGCAGGTGCTGATGCTCGAACGCCGCGAGCGTGGTTCCGCGCACCTGCGCGAGCAGCTCGCGGAAGGTCGCGCGTGGATTCACCTGGGCGCGCAGGACGAGCGTGTTGACGAAGAAGCCGATGAGGCCCTCGGTCTCCGCCTGGGTCCGGCCGGCGATGGGCGTGCCCACGCTGACGTCGTCCTGGCCGGAGTAGCGCGCCAGGAACAGCTGCCAGGCCGCGAGCAGCACCATGAAGGGGGTGGCCCCCTCTCGCCCGGCCAGCGCCTTGAGGGCTTCGGACGTCTCCCGTGGAATGCGGACTGCGAGGGACGTGCCCGCGTGTGACTGGATGGACGGGCGCGGATGATCCGTGGGCAGCGCCAGGGTGGCGGGTGCCCCCGCGAGCTGCTGCTTCCAGTAGGCGAGCTGGGTCTCCAGCGTTTCGCCCTGGAGCCACTGGCGCTGCCGCTCCGCGAAGTCCGCGTACTGCACGGGCAGCGGGGCGAGCGCGGGCGTCTGGCCGGCGCTGAACGCTTCATAGAAGGCGACCAGGTCGCGCACGAGCACGCCCATGGACCAGCCGTCGGAGATGATGTGGTGCATCGTCACGAGCAACAGGTGCTCTTCGGCCGCCAGCCGCACGAGCGCGGTGCGCAGCAGCGGGCCCGTTTCCAGATGGAACGGCTGGTGCGCCTCCTCCTCGAGCTTGCGCCAGGCTTCGGCTTCACGCTGCGCGTCGGGCAGCGCGGACAGGTCCATGAGCGGCAAGGTCCAGGTGGCCGGAGCGTGGACGTGCTGGGTGGCCTGTCCCTGGACTTCGTGCACGGTGGTGCGCAGGGCGTCGTGACGGGTGACGAGCGCTTCGAAGGCGCGGCGCAATGACTCCACGTCCACCGGGCCCGTCAGCCGCAGCGCCGTGGGGAGGTTGTACGACGCGTCTCCCGGCGTGAGCTGATCCAGGAACCAGAGGCGCTGCTGGGCAAAGGACAGCGGTCGCGGGCTGTCCGCCGAAGCCCGGATGAGTGGAGGCAGGTGGTGGCCGGGTGTCCGTGTCCGGAGGCCTTCGGCGAGCGCGGCCACCGTGGGGGCCTCGAAGAGGGCCCGGAGCGGTAACTCCACGCGGAAGGTGGCGCGCACGCGGGAGACGAACTGGGTGGCCAGCAGCGAGTGTCCGCCCAGGGCGAAGAAGTCGTCGTGGATGCCCACGCGCTCCACGCGCAGCACCTGCGCGAAGAGGGCCGCGAGCTGCTCTTCCGTGGGAGTGCGCGGCGCGACATAGGTGGAAGCCTGCGCGGTGCCCTGGGGCGCGGGCAGGGCCTTGCGGTCCACCTTGCCGTTGGCGTTGAGCGGCAGGGCCTCCAGCACCAGGAAGGTGGAGGGCCGCATGTGCTCCGGCAGGAGCTGCTTGAGCCAGTCCTTGAGGACGTCCGTCGTCGGCGCGGAGTCCGTGCCTTCCGTGGGCACCACGTAGGCGACGAGCCGCTTGTCGCCGGGGATGTCCTCGCGCGCCAGCACCACGGCGGCGTGCACCTGGGGATGCTTGAGGAGCGCGGCTTCGACTTCACCCAGCTCGATGCGGAAGCCACGCACCTTCACCTGGAAGTCGGCGCGGCCCAGGTAGTCGAGCATCCCGTCCGCGCGCCAGCGCGCCACGTCGCCCGTGCGGTAGAGGCGCGCGCCCGGGATGGCGGAGAAGGCATCGGGGATGAAGCGCTCCGCCGTCAGGTCGGGGCGGTTGAGGTAGCCGCGGGCCACGCCTTCACCGCCGAGGAAGAGCTCACCCGCGACGCCCACGGGCACCGGGCGAAGGGACTTGTCCAACACGTAAGCACGGACGTTGGACAGGGGCCGGCCGATGGTGGGCGACGCAGAGGCGTCGAAGGCGCAGGCGGTGGCGTCGACGGTGCACTCGGTGGGGCCGTAGACGTTGAAGGCGCGCAGACGCGGATGCTGGGCCAGGCGGCTCCAGGTGCCGGGATCCACCGCCTCGCCGCCCACCAGCGCGCGCCGGGGGAGGACGTCCTTCTCCAGCAGGCCTTCATCCATCAGCATGCGCAGGTGCGCGGGAGAGCAATCCAGGACCTCCAGCGCGTCCTGCCCGATGCGCTTCACCAGCTCACCCGCATCCGAGCGGGCCTCTTCCGGGACGATGCAGAGGGTGTGGCCGTCGAGCACCTGCACGAGCTGTTGGACGGAGGCGTCGAAGGACAGCGGGGCGTTGACGCTGACCCGCTCCGCCGCGCCCCGGCCCTGGTGCACGGTGGTGGACAGTCCCTGCCGCAGGTTCATCACGGAGCGGTGCTGGATCATCACGCCCTTGGGGCGGCCGGTGCTGCCAGAGGTGTAGATGATGTACGCCAGGTGCTCGGCGGAGACGGCCACGCCGGGCGCTTCGCGGGACTCGGCCGCGAACTCCTCCGCATCCGGATCGAGGAGGACGACGTGGGCGGTGTGCTGGGGAAGCACGTCGCGCAGGCGCTGCTGGGTGAGCACCACGGGCGCGCCGGTGTCCGTGAGGACGTGGGCGAGCCACTCGCCCGGGTAGCGGAAGTCGAGGGGCACATAGGCGCCGCCGGCTTTGTGGATGCCCAGGATGCCGACGAGGGCCTCCACGGAGCGCTCCACGCACAGCACCACGCGCACGTCGGGGCCGACGCCCAGCTTCACCAGCCGGTGCGCCAGTTGGTTGGAGCGCGCGTCCAGCTCCTGGAAGGTGAGCTGCTGGTCGCGGCAGACGACGGCCAGGGCTTCAGGCGTGCGAAGGGCCTGGGCCGTGAAGGCCTCGTGGAAGCAGGTGTCGCGAGGGAACTCCGCGTCCGTCCTGGTCCAGTCCACGAGGAGCTGCCGGCGCTCTGGAGCCGTGAGCAAGGGCAGGCCCGCGAGCGTCGAGTCCGGCTGCTCGGCGATGGCCTCCAGCAGGACGTCCAGGTGGCCCACCATGCGCTGGACGGTGGCGGCGTCGAAGAGGTCGCTGCTGTATTCCAGCACGCCCATGAAGCCCTGAGGCGAGTCCTGAAGCGTCAGGGACAGGTCGAACTTCGCGGAGTTCGATTCGAGCGGGAGCTGTTCGAACGACAGGCCCGGCACGCGAAGCGCATCCATGGGCGCGTTCTGCAGGGTGAACATCGCCTGGAAGAGCGCGCTGCGACTCAGGTCGCGCACGGGCTGGAGGACCTCCACCAGCTTCTCGAAGGGCAGGTGCTGGTGCTCATAGGCCGCGAGCGTCGTGCCGCGCACCTGCGCCAGCAGCTCCCGGAAGGTCGCGCGTGGATCCACGTGGGCGCGCAGCACCAGCGTGTTGACGAAGAAGCCGATGAGGCCTTCGGTCTCGGCCTGGGTGCGGCCGGCGATGGGAGAACCCACGCTGATGTCGTCCTGGCCGGAGTAGCGCGACAGGAGCACCTGGAAGGCGGAGAGCAGCAGCATGAAAGGCGTGGCGCCTTCTTGCCGGGCCAGGGTCTTGAGGGCCTCGGTCAGCGGCAAGGCGAGCCGCACGGGAACCGTCGCGCCCCGGTGCGACTGCACGGGCGGACGCGGACGGTCCGTGAGCAGCTCCAGCGTGGCGGGAGCCCCCGCGAGCTTCTCCTTCCAATAGGCGAGCTGGGTCTCCAGCGTTTCGCCCTGGAGCCATCCCTGCTGCCACACGGCGAAATCCGAGTACTGCACGGGCAGCAGTGCGAGCGTGGGCGCCTGCTCCGCGTGGAGCGCCGCGTACAGGGCGGTGAGCTCGCGGACGAGGACGCCCATGGACCAGCCGTCCGAGACGATGTGGTGCATCGTCACCAGCAGCAGGTGCTCCGCGTCGCCCAGGCGCACCAGGGAGGTGCGAAGGAGCGGACCCGCTTCCAGGTCGAAGGGACGGTGGGCCTCGAGGTTCGCGAGGCGACGCGCTTCTTCCTGCCGTTGAGGCTCGGGCAGCGAGGACACATCGAGCAGGGAGAGCGTCCACGTCGAAGGCGCGTGGATGCACTGCGCGGGCTGGCCCTGGTGCTCGACAAAGGTGGTGCGCAGCGTTTCATGCCGGGCGACGAGGGTCTCGAAGGCGCGACGAAGGGACTCGACGTCCACGTAGCCCTTCAGCCGGAGGGCGGCTGGGATGTTGTAAGCGGCGTTGCCAGGCTGGAGCTGATCCAACAGCCACAGGCGCTGCTGGGCGAAGGACAGCGGGGGCGGGCCTTCGTGCGCGATGCGGGTGAGGGGCGGCAGTCGCGTGCCGGTCGCCGTGAGCTGGAGGCGCTGCGCGAGGGCCTCGATGGTGGGGGCTTCGAAGAGGGCGCGGAGGGGAAGTTCCACGTCGAGCGCCGCACGCACGCGGGCCACCAACTGTGTGGCGAGCAGCGAGTGGCCACCCAGTTCGAAGAAGTTGTCCGTGCGGCCGACAGTGGGCACGCGAAGCACTTCGCTCCACAGGGCCGCGAGCTTCTCCTCCAGCGGGGTCGCCGGAGCCTCGTAGGCGTGCGAAGCCCGGAGCGCGCTCGCGTCCGGAGCAGGGAGTGCCTTGCGGTCCACCTTGCCGTTGGACGTCAGGGGCAGCGCTTCCAGGGGGACGAAGGCCGCGGGCACCATGTACTCGGGCAGGTGCTGCTTGAGGTATGCGCGGAGGGCCGTGACGTCGAGGGACTCACCCACGACATAGGCCACCAACCGCTTGTCGCCCGGGGCATCCTCGCGGGCGAGAACGACGGCGTCCTTCACGGAGGGGGCTGCGCGCAGGGCGTTCTCGACTTCGCCCAGCTCGATGCGGAAGCCACGCACCTTCACCTGCGCGTCGATGCGGCCGACGAAGTCCAGCTGTCCGTCAGCGCGCCAGCGCACCACGTCGCCCGTGCGGTAGAGGCGAGCCCCTTCCTCACCGGAGAATGCGTCCGGCACGAAGCGCTCGGCGGTGAGTCCCGGGCGTCCCGCATAGCCTCGCGCCACGCCGACGCCACCGATGTGCAACTCGCCGCGCACGCCCACGGGCACCGGCTGGCCGTGCGGGTCCAACACATAGACGTGTACGTTCGCCAGCGGCTTGCCGATGGACGGCACTTCACCATCCGCCACCACCTCACCGAAGGTGGCGATGACGGTGGCTTCGGTGGGGCCGTAGGTATTGAGCAGGCGCCGTCCCGGGGCCCAACGCGCGACGACGTCCGCGGGCAGGGCTTCGCCGCCGGAGATGACGGTGCGCACCTTGGGCAGCCCCTCGGACGACGTGGCCGCCAGTGCCGCGGGGGTGAGGCTGACGACACTCAACTCCTGCTCACGCAGCAGCACGGGCAGCGGCGCGCCCGGCATCAGCTTCTCCAGCGGCGCGAGCACCAGCGTGGCGCCGTTGCAGAGCGTGGTGAAAATCTCCTCCACGGAGAGGTCGAAGCTGAGGCTGGCGAACTGCAACACGCGGCTGCCGGGGCCAATGCCGTAGGCCACCGCCTCGTGGGTGACGAGATTGGCGACGCTGCGGTGCTCCACCGCCGTGCCCTTGGGCGTACCGGTGCTGCCCGAGGTGTAGAGCAGGTACGCCATGTTCGCGGGCGTCACGCCCGTCACGGGCGCATTCGTCGGCTCCTCGGCCAGCGATTCGCGCTCGGTGTCCAGGCAGAGAGCGCGCGCATGCAGTGCTTCGGGGAAGCGGTCCACGAGCGGCTGCTGAGTGACGAGCACCTGGGCCGCGCTGTCCTCCAGCATGAAGGCCAGACGCTCACGAGGCAGGAGCGGATCCACGGGCACCCAGGCACCACCGGCCTTCAGGATGCCAAGCAGACCGATGACGACATCGAGGGAGCGCTCGACACTGAGCGCGACGCGGACCTCGGGGCCCACGCCACGACGGCGAAGGGCATGGGCGAGCTGATTGGCGCGCGCATCCAGCTGCGCGTACGTCAGCTGCGTCCCCTCGAAGACAGCGGCCACCGCGTTCGGAGCGAGGCGCACCTGCTCCTCGAAGAGCGAGTGCATGCACGCTTCAGGGAAGGGTGCCCGCGTCGCATTCCACTCCACCAGCATCTGCTGGCGCTCTGCTCCCGCGAGCAGTTGTAGCGACGACACGCGGTGATCCGGCTGAGCGACGGCCTCCTGAAGGAGCACACGCAGGTGCTCGGCCATGCGTGCGGCGGTGGAGGCGGTGAAGATGTCGGTGGTGTACTCGAGGTAGCCCTTGAGGCCGGCGTCGGTCTCCAGCACCTGGAGGGTGAGGTCGAACTTGGCGGAGAAGGTGTCGAGCTCCAGGGCCTCCAGCTTGACGCCTTCAACGGAGGCGGAGCCGCGGAAGGAGGCCTGGTAGGTGAGCATCACCTGGAAGAAGGGAGTACGGCCCGGGATGCGCTCGGGCTTCAACTCCTCCACGAGGCGCTCGATGGGCAACTCCTGGTGCTCCTGCGCCCCCAGCACCGTCTCCCGCACCTGACGCAACAGCGTGCGGAAGGACGCCGTGTCCGTCACCCGCGTGCGAAGCACCTGGGCGTTGACGAAGAGTCCGATGAGGCCCTCCACCTCACCACGCGTGCGGCCGGCCATGGGGGAGCCGACGGTGACGTCCTCCTGGCCGGAGTAGCGGGCCATCAGCATCTGCCAGCCCGTCAGCAGCGCCATGTAGAGGGAGGCGCCTTCCTGCTGGGCGAGGGCCTTGAGCGCGTCCGTCAACTCGCGCGGCAGCAGCACGTCATGCCGGGCGCCTCGGCCGTCGCGGGTGGCGGGGCGGGGGAAGTCGGTGGGCAACTCCAGCGCGGAGGGCACTCCCACCAGCTGGCGCTTCCAGTAATCGAGCTGCCTCTCCAGCCGAGGGCCCTGCATCCACTCGCGCTGCCAGACGCCGAAGTCGGCGTACTGGATGCCCAGCGGCGGCAGGGGCGCTGCCTGTCCTCTCGCGAGCGCGCCGTAGAGCAGCACCACTTCGCGCACCAGCAGCGTCATGGACCAGCCGTCGGAGACGATGTGGTGCACCACCACGACGAGCAGGTGCTCTCCCGGTGCCGACGTCAGCAGCAGCGCGCGCAGCAGCGGGCCCTTCGCGAGGTCGAAGGGCTGGGCCGCGGCGTCACGCGCCAGGCGCCACGCTTCCTCCGGCGGTGAGCCCGTGAGGTCCTTGCGCTCCAGGGTGAGCACCGGCTCCGGGGACACCACCTGCACGGGGCCGGAGACGTCCTCACGGAAGGTGGTGCGAAGCACCTCATGACGGCGCACGACTTCGCGCAGCGCGCGCTCCAGCACGGCCACGTCGAGCGCACCCTCCAGGCGCACCGCCATGGGCACGTTGAAGAGGGAGGTTCCGGGTTGAAGCTGATCAATGAACCAGAGGCGCTGCTGCGCGAAGGACAGCGGCAGCGGACGCGTGCGGTCCTGCACCGGGATGAGGCCCTGCGCGGAGGTGCCCGCGATGGCCTTCTGCGCGGCCACCTTCTTGAGCAACTCGGCGCGCTTTTCCGGTGAGAGGTTGGCGATCCGCTTCGACAGCTCGTGGCTCATCTCATGTACTCCGCACTGGGGGCCGCCACTGCGTACGAGCACCACTGGAGGCCGTGGCGCTCGCGAAACTCGGGCGTGTTGCTGGTGCCGGATTGACTCCCTGCGCCGCTCTTCCCAAAGAAGCGCGAGGGTGGGTCAAATTCATATGAGTGAGATTATTCCGCCTAAGACGTCCCTGTCATGAGGGCGGATAAGCACCCACTCGAATGAATTCGAGTATTTGCGGGATTGTTCTGGTTCCCCGAAGCCAGGGAGGCAAGGACGTCAGATGTCCTCCGGGGTGAGACCTGCACCCAGCGTCTCCTCCCTGGCTCGCTTCACTCCAACCCCCTGAGTCAGCTCCCCGTGGACTGCCGGGGCGCGGTGCCGGAGGCCCGTGCGAGCACCTCACGCAGGCGCTCGACGACAGACCCGAGGTGCGGGTCCTGCATCAGGGCGTGGTGGCCACCGGGGACGTCGTGCACCTCTAGCCCGCCACGCACCAGGGGCTCCCACCCGCGGTGACGCGGGACATCGGCAGCGGCTTCGCTGGCGCTCAGGAGCAGGGCGGTGCCGTCGTACGGCTGGGGCACGTACTTCTCGTGGGCGAAGAGGTTGGCCCGGAAGACGTTGAAGAGGGCACGCAGCTGGGCCGGGCCGGACTGCGCGTCGAGGATGCGCGCCCGGAGTCCTTCCTGCAGCAGGTGGTCCAGCATCACGTCGTCGCCCTGTGCCAGGGCTTCGTCCGAAGCGGAGAGCTCCTGGCCGAAGGCGGTGGCGGTGGCATGGGCGAAGGCGAGCCTTGCGCGGGCCTCGGAGTCGAGGTGCGTGGCTTCCTGAGTGGGCTTCGTCAGGCCGTGGACGTGGGCATCGATGAGGGCGAGCAGGTCCACGGCTTCACCGGCCTCGCGCAGGCGACGGGCCATCTCGTAGGCGATGACGCCGCCGAGAGACCAGCCTCCCAGTTGGTAGGGGCCGTGAGGCTGCACCGTGCGGATGGCGTCGATGTAGAGGGTGGCCATCTCCTCGATGGACTCGACGACGGGGCGCCCGTCGAGGCCGCGAGACTGGAGTCCGTAGACGGGCAGCGAGGGCCCCAGGCGGCGCGCCAGTTCCGAGTACGCGAGGACGTTGCCGCCGCCCGGGTGGACAAGGAAGAGCGGCCGGTGCCCGGGCTCTCCGCGCTCCAGCGGGACGAGGGGCGTCCAGTCCTGTGAGTCATCGCGGAGCACCTGCGCGAGCTGCTCGATGGTGGGCTGCTGGAAGAGGACGGACAGAGGGAGGCTCAGGCCGAGACGCTCACGGATGGACGCGAGCATGCGCACGGCGAGCAGGGAGTGGCCGCCCAGTTCGAAGAAGCTGGAGCGGACGCCGACGGAGCGGACGCCGAGGACGTCCTCCCAGATGCGAGCGAGCTGCATTTCAAGCGCGTCGCGGGGAGCGACGAAGTCCCGGGCCTCAATGGCGTGGGCGTCGGGCTCCGGCAGCGCCTTGCGGTCGACCTTGCCGTTGGAGTTGAGGGGCAGGGCGTCCAGCACCACGACGGCCGACGGCACCATGTACTCGGGCAGCCTCTGCTTGAGGCTTACCTTGAGGGTGTCCGCTTCCAGCGAGTGGCCTTCGCTCGCGGTGACGTAGGCGACAAGGCGCTTGTCCGCGTCGGCGCCTCGGGACACGACGATGGCCTCGTTGACGCCAGTGGCGGAGCGCAGGGCTGCTTCGACTTCGCCCAACTCGATGCGGAAGCCACGCACCTTCACCTGGAAGTCGACGCGACCGAGGAAGTCGATGGTTCCGTCCTCCCTCCAACGGGCCTGGTCGCCCGTGCGGTAGAGGCGCTCACCCGGCGTGGAGGCGAAGGGGTGGGGGACGAAGCGTTCCGCGGTCAGCTCGGGACGATTCAGGTAGCCCCAGGCCAGGCCCTGGCCTCCGACGTACACCTCACCCGCGACGCCTACGGGCACCGGGTGCAGGTGCGAGTCGAGCACGTAGACGGTGGAGTTGGAGAGCGGCCGGCCAATGGGGATGGCGCCTTCCATGCGCGTGCCGTGCTGCATGGAGAAGGTGGTGGAGAAGGTGGCGTTCTCCGTGGGGCCGTAGCCGTTGATGAACGTCGCACCGTCCGAAAGACGCGCGAGGTGTTCGCGCACTCGGGCGGCAGGCAGCACATCGCCACCGGCGAGGACCTGACGCACGCCCGCGAGCGCTTCACCCTGGTGCAGGGCCATCTGCTCGAAGAGGGCGGCGGTGAGCCACAGGGACGTCACGCGGTGGTGGCGGAGCTGGGCGGCCAGTTCCTCCAGGGAGAGGGAGTGCGGCGGAGCGAGGACGAGCTTCGCGCCGTGCAGCAGCGCGCCCCAGATTTCGAGCGTGGAAGCGTCGAAGGCCACGGGTGCGAACTGGAGCCAGACTTCGTTGGGCCCGAAGCGCATGAAGGTGCTGCCGAGCACCAGGCGGGTGATGCCCCGGTGGGGCACGCAGACGCCCTTGGGACGGCCCGTGGAGCCCGAGGTGAACATCACGTAGGCCAGGGCTTCACCGTCCACGCCAACGTCGGGCGCATGCGTGGGCCGCGAAGCGATCTCCGCGGACTGGGCATCCAGCCAGACGCGGGTGCCGGAAGCGGGCAGGAGCGAAGCGAAGGGCTGGTGCGTGACCACCACGCCCACGTCCGCGTCCTCCATCAGCATGGCGATGCGTTCCACGGGCGCATTGCGGTCCACGGGGACGAAGGCCGCGCCCACCTTGAGGATGGCGAGGAGCGCCGTCACCAGGTCGAAGGAACGCTCGACGGCGAGGCCCACGCGCGCACCCGGGGCGATGCCCAGGGCGCGCAGGTGCCACGCCAGTTGGTTCGCGCGTGCGTCCAGTTGCCCATACGTCAGTGTCACGTCGCCCAGCACCAGGGCCACTGCGTCGGGCGTGCGCTGGGCATGCCGGGCGAAGTGGACGTGGACGGGAACCTCCGTCGGGCTGGTGACGCCCGTGTCGTTCCACTCCACGAGGAGGCGCTGGCGCTCGTCGTTGGAGAGGAGCGGCAGGTGGGCCATGGGCTGCTCGGGCTTCGCGGCCACGGCCTCCAGCAGCGTGCGCAGGTGGCGGGCCATCCGCTCCACGGTGCTCTGCTTGAAGAGGGCGGTGCTGTACTCCAGCGTGCCTAGCAGCCCTTCGGACGTCTCCGTGAAGAAGACGCTCACGTCGAACTTCGACGTCGAGTGGGTGGCCTCCAGCCTTCGCAGCCGGAGGTCCGGCAGATGCACGTCCTCGGTGGGCACGTTCTGGAGCGCGAGCAGCGTCTGGAAGAGAGGCGTGTGGCTGAGGCTGCGCGTCGGCTGCAGGACCTCCACCAGCTTCTCGAACGGCACCTCCTGGTGCTCGTAGGCCTCCAGCACCGTGGCGCGCACCTGCTGGAGCAGCGCCTGGAAGGACTGGCCTTCGTCCACCTTCGCGCGCAGGACGAGGGTGTTGACGAAGAAGCCGATGAGGCCCTCCGTCTCCGCACGCGTGCGGCCGGCAATGGGCGAGCCCACGCTGATGTCCTGCTGGCCCGTGTAGCGCGACAGCAGGCCCTGCCATGCCGCGAGCAGCACCATGAAGAGCGAGCCGCCTTCACGGTGGCCCAGGCTGCGGAGGGCTTCCGTCAACTCACGCGACAGGGTGAAGCCGAGGGTCGCACCCGCGGTGCTCCGGACGGCCGGGCGGGGGAAATCGGTGGGCAACTCCAGCACGGCTGGCGCACCGGAGAGCTTCCCCTCCCAGTAGGCCATCTCCTGACGCAGCGTCTCACCCGAAAGCGTGCGGCGCTGCCAGTCCGCGTAGTCCGCGTACTGCACGGAGAGCGCAGGCAGGGGCGACGGCTGCCCAGCGGAGAAGGCCGCGTAGAGGGCGGTGACTTCACGTACGAGCACACCCAGCGACCAGCCGTCAGAGACGATGTGATGCATCGTGACGACGAGGACGTGCTCACGCTCGGAAAGCTTGAAGAGCAGCGTGCGGATGAGCGGACCGGTGCGCAGGTCGAAGGGCCGGCGCATCTCCGCGTCCACTCGGTCCCGCGTCTCGGGCTCGCGCTGCGCCTCCGGCACGGCCGTGAAGTCCACGAGCCCCAGGGGCACCGGACTGTCGGAGTGGATGCGCTGGACCGGTTCACCGTTCACCTGGGTGAAGGTGGTGCGCAGGGCTTCGTGTCGGCGCACGACTTCCTGCATCGCGCGCTCGAGCATGTCCGCGCGCAGGTGGCCCTCCAGCCGGACGGCGACGGGCATGTTGTAGAGGGGGCTGCCCGGTTCGAGCTGATCAATGAGCCACATCCGCTGCTGGGCGAAGGACAGCGGCAGCGGACCGTCATGCGAGACGCGGGTGAGCTGCGAAGTGCTCGTGCGGGTGAGTCCCGAGAGGCGAACCGCGAGTGCTTCCACGGTGGGGGACTCGAAGAGGGCACGCAGCGGGAGCTCCACGTTGAACCCGGCGCGCACGCGCGACACGACCTGGGTAGCCAGCAGTGAGTGTCCGCCCAGTTCGAAGAAGGAATCCGTCACGCCCACCTGAGGCAGGCGTAGGACTCTTGCCCAGATGGACGCGAGCTTCTCCTCTGTGGGAGTGCGCGGGGCGACGTAGCTGGAGGCGAGTGCGCCGCTCTGGGGGGCGGGCAGGGCCTTGCGGTCCACCTTGCCGTTGGTGTTGAGCGGCAGCGCCTCCAGCACGAGGAGCGCGGAGGGGCGCATGTGCTCGGGCAGGAGCTGCTTGAGCCAGTCCTTGAGGGACTCGGGTGTGGGCGCGGACTCCGTGCCTTCCGGAGGCACCACGTAGGCGACAAGCCGCTTGTCGCCGGGGATGTCCTCGCGAGCCAGCACCACGGCGGCGTGCACCTGGGGATGCTTGAGGAGCGCGGCTTCGACCTCACCCAGCTCGATGCGGAAGCCGCGGATCTTCACCTGGAAGTCAGCACGGCCCAGGTAGTCGAGCAGCCCGTCCGCGCGCCAGCGCACCACGTCTCCCGTGCGGTAGAGGCGGGCACCGGGCGTGGAGGTGAAGGCATCCGGGATGAAGCGGTCCGCGGTCAGCTCCGGCCGATTGAGGTAGCCGCGCGCGACGCCCTCGCCACCGATGAAGAGCTCACCGGCGACGCCCACGGGTACGGGGCGCAACGTGCGGTCGAGCACATAGACGCGGACGTTGGGCAGGGGCCTGCCGATGGTGGGAGTCGGAGACGCATCGAAGGCGCAGGCGGTGGCGTCGACGGTGCACTCGGTGGGGCCGTAGACGTTGAAGACGCGCGGGCGCGGAGCCTGGGCCAGGTGACGCCAGGTGGCGGGGTCCACGGCTTCACCGCCCACGAGGACGCGGTGGGGGATGGCCTTGCGCTCCAGCAGGCCTTCGTCCACCAGCAGGCGCAGGTGCGCGGGAGAGCAGTCGAGGACGTCCAGCGCGTCGTGACCGATGCGCTTCACCAGCTCACCGACGTCGGCGCGCGCCTCGTCTGGGACGATGCAGAGGGTGTGGCCGTCGAGCACCTGGATGAGCTGCTTGACGGAGGCGTCGAAGGACAGCGGCGCATTGACGCTGACACGCTCTCCCGGCCGCGCGTCCGCGTGCACGGTGGCGGCGAGAGCGACGCGAAGATTGAGCACGGAGCGGTGCTGAATCATCACGCCCTTGGGGCGGCCGGTGCTGCCGGAGGTGTAGATGATGTAGGCGAGGTGCTCCGGCGTGACATGCGTCACAGGCGCGTGCGCGGGCTCACGTGAGAGGTCCGCGGAGTCGGAGTCCAGGCAGAGGGTGTGCGCGGAGTGCGGAGGAAGCGAGTCGCGCAGGCGCTGCTGGGTGAGGACGACGGGAGCGCCGGTGTCCTGGAGGACGTGGGCGAGCCAGTCACGCGGGTAGCTGGGGTCGATGGGGACGTAGGCGCCGCCAGCTTTGAGAGTGCCGAGGATGCCGACGAGGGCCTCCACGGAGCGCTCCACGCACAGCACGACGCGCACGTCGGGGCCGACGCCCAACTTCACCAGCCGGTGCGCAAGCTGATTGGCGCGCGTGTCCAACTCACGGAAGGTGAGCTGTTCCTCGCGGCAGATGACGGCCAGCGCGTCAGGCGTGCGGAGTGCCTGGGCGCTGAAGGCGTCATGGAGGCAGAGGTCGCGAGGGAACTCAGCGCTGGGGCCATTCCAATCCACGAGGAGCCGCTGCCGCTCCGGAGCGGTGAGTAGCGGCAGGCTCGCGAGCGTCGCGTCCGGCTGGGCGGCGATGGCCTCCAGCAACACGCCCAGGTGGCCCGCCATGCGCTGAATGGTGGACGCATCGAAGAGGTCCGTGGCGTACGTCAATGTTCCGCCGAAGCCCTGGGGCGACTCCTGCAACGTCAGCGTGAGGTCGAACTTGGAGGACCGCGTGTCCACCGGGACGGTCTGGAAGGAGAGTCCAGGCAGTCGGAGCGTCTCCATGGGCGTGTTCTGCAGGGAGAACATCGCCTGGAAGAGCGCGCTACGGCTCAGGTCTCGCGCGGGCTGGAGGACCTCCACCAGCTTCTCGAAGGGCAGGTGCTGGTGCTCGTAGGCCGCGAGCGTCGTACCGCGCACCTGGGAGAGCAGCTGTCGGAACGAGTCCTGCGGCTGCACGTGGGCGCGTAGCACCAGCGTGTTGACGAAGAAGCCGATGAGGCCCTCGGTCTCCGCCTGGGTGCGGCCTGCGATGGGCGTACCGACGCTGATGTCGTCCTGCGTGGAGTAGCGCGACAGGAGCAGCTGCCATGCCGCGAGCAGCAGCATGAAGGGCGTGGCGCCTTCATCCCGGGCCAGGGCCTTCAGGGCCTGGGAGACCTCCAACGGGATGCGCACGTCCAGCGTGGCACCGCGGCGGGACTGCACGGGCGGACGCGGGTGGTCCGTGGGCAGGTCCAGCGCGGACGGAGCCTCCGCGAGCTGCTGCTTCCAATAGCCCAGCTGCGCGTCCAGGGACTCACCCTGGAGCCAGCCTCGCTGCCACATGGCGAAGTCCGCGTACTGCACGGGCAGTGGCGGGAGGACGGGAGCGCGGCCGGTGCTGAAGGCTTCGTAGAAAGCCGCCACTTCCCGGACGAGGACGCCCAAGGACCAGCCGTCGGAAACGATGTGGTGCATCGTCACCAGCAACAGGTGCGAGTCCTGTCCCAGCCGCACCAGCGTGCTGCGCAGCAACGGGCCCGTGGAGAGGTCGAAGGCACGCAGGGCTTCCGTGGCCGCAGCGCGCTGGGCCTCCTCCTCACGCTGCGACTCGGGGAGGGACGTCAGGTCGATGACGGGCAGCTCCCAACCGGAGGGAGGCTGGATGCATTGCGACGGCTCTTCGTGCGCCGCGGAGAGCGTGGTGCGCAGCGATTCGTGGCGGTCCACCAACGCCTCGAATGCGCGGCGCAAGGACTCCAGGTCCACCTGTCCCGTCAGCCGCAGGGCGGTGGGGATGTTGTAGGAGATGTCTCCCGGCTGGAGTTGATCCAACAGCCAGAGTCGCTGCTGGGCGAAGGACAGCGGAATGACGCCTTCGCGCGGCGAAGGCTGCAGCGGCGGTGCACGGAGCGCGGCGGACCGGGCGCCCGCGAGCTTCGGTGCGAGCGCTTCAACGGTGGGGGCTTCAAAGAGGGTCCGCAGCGGCAGCTCTACCTCGAACGTGGCCCGCACGCGCGAGACGAGCTGGGTGGCCAGCAGGGAGTGGCCTCCCATGGCGAAGAAGTCGTCCCGCACACCGACTCGCTCCATGCGGAGGACTTCGGCGAAGAGGTTCGCGAGCTGCTCCTCGGTGAGCGTGCGCGGTGCTTCGTAGGTGCTGCCTGCCTGCTGCGCCTCCGGCTCCGGCAGGGCCTTGCGGTCCACCTTGCCATTGGAGTTGAGGGGCAGGGAGAGAAGGACGACGAAGGCGGCGGGCACCATGTACTCGGGGAGGCACTGGCGCAGGTGGGCCCTGAGGGACTCGACCTCCAGGGAGGCCTCGGCCTTGGGCGTGACGTAGGCGACGAGGCGCTTGTCGGCGGCCTCACCCTTGGCGACGACGACAACGTCCTTGAGTCCCGGGGCGCGGCGGAGCGCGGCTTCGATTTCGCCCAGCTCGATGCGGAAGCCGCGCACCTTCACCTGGAAGTCGATGCGGCCCAGGTACTCCAGGCGCCCGTCGAGGCGGTAACGGACACGGTCGCCCGTGCGGTACATGCGGCCGCCGGGAGGACCGAAGGGCTCCGGTACGAAGCGCTCCGCGGTGAGTTCCGGGCGCAGCAGGTAGCCACGAGCCTGGCCTTCACCGGCGAGGTACAGCTCGCCTGCGACACCCACGGGCACCGGCTGGAGAGACGCGTCCAACACGTAGGCACGCGTCGCGGGCAGCGGCTTGCCGATGAGAGGCACTTCGTCACGGCCGACGAGAGAGGCGGTGGAGTAGGTGGTGTCTTCGGACGGGCCGTAGAGGTTGAAGAGCTTCTCAACCGTGGGCACGGCGTAGACCTGCTTCGCCAACGTCTCCGGGAGGGCTTCACCGGCGAGGTTGATGACGCGCACGGAAGGCGGCATTGCACCCAGGCGCAGCAGTTGCGCCATGGCGGAGGGCACGGTGTTGACGAGGGTGACGTGGGAAGCGGTGCTCAGTTCCGCCAGGTGCAGGGCGTTGCGTGCCACGACCACCGCACCACCACTGCTCAACGGCGCGAAGAGTTCGAAGACGGAGAGGTCGAAGTTGAGGCTCGTCGCGGCGAGGGTCCCCTTCAGTTCCTCCGGCGAGAAGGTCTCCAAGGCCCAGTGGAGGAAGGAGACGGCGTTGCCGTGGGAGATGGCGACACCCTTGGGGCGGCCGGTGCTGCCGGAGGTGTAGATGAGGTAGGCGAGGTGTCCGGCGTGGATGTCCACCACCGGAGCCGTCGTCGGCTGCTTCGCCAGCTCCACGTCCGAGTCGAGGCACACCGGCGTGGCGGTGGTCTCGGGCAGAGCGGAAAGCAGATGGGAGTGCGCGACGAGTGCAGGGCCCTGGGCGTCTTCCAGCAGCCAGCCCAAGCGCTCACGCGGGTAGCTGGGGTCCAGTGGCACGTAGGCACCACCGGCCTTGAGGATGCCGAGAGCGCCGATGACGAGGTCCTCGGTGCGCTCGACGCACAGGCCGACGCGGACTTCGGGCCCGACGCCAAGTCCGCGCAGACGGTGCGCGAGTTGGTTCGCCTTCGCGTCCAGCTCCCGGTACGTCAGCTGCCGCTCCGGCGTGATGACGGCCAGTCCATCCGGACTGCGATGCACCTGCGCTTCCACCATCGCGGGGATGCTGGACTCCCGAGGCACCTGCGAGGCAGGCGGGTTCCATTCGATGAGGAGTTGCTGGCGCTCAGCGTCCGTGAGCAGCGGCAAGTCGCCCAGTCGCGTGTCCGGCTGCTTCGCGATGGTTTCCAGCAACACACCGAAGTGTCCGGCCATCCGCTGGACGGTCGCGGCGTCGAACAGGTCCGTTGCGTAATCCAGCGTGCCGGCGAATCCGTCCCGGTTTTCACGCAGACCGAGGGAGAGATCGAACTTCGCGAAGTGGGACTCCAGCGGCAGGGTCTGGAAGGACAATCCCGGCAGACGCAGTGTTTCGGTGGGCGTGTTCTGCAGGACGAACATGGCCTGGAACAGAGGGCTGCGGCTCAGGTCGCGCGTGGGCTGCACGGCTTCCACCAGCTTCTCGAACGGCAGGTGCTGATGGTCGTAGGCCGCGAGCGTCGTACCTCGCACCTGGGCCAGCAGCTCACGGAACGTCGCGCGCGGATCCATCTGGGCGCGCAGGACCAGGGTGTTGACGAAGAAGCCGATGAGGCCTTCGGTCTCCGCCTGGGTGCGGCCCGCGATGGGCGAACCCACGCTGATGTCGTCCTGTGCCGAGTAGCGCGACAGGAGCACCTGGAAGGCCGCCAGCAGCAGCATGAAGGGCGTGGCGCCTTCGCGTTGGGCCAGGGCCTTGAGGGACTCGGAGAGCTGGGTGGGGATGCGCACGTCCAGCGTGGCACCGCGGTGTGACTGCACGGGCGGCCGCGAGCGATCCGTGGGCAGGTCCAGCGCGGCGGGGGCCCCGGAGAGCTGCTGCCTCCAGTAACCCAGCTGTGCGTCCAGCGCTTCACCCTGGAGCCACTGGCGCTGCCACATCGCGAAGTCCGCGTACTGCACCGGCAGCGGCGCGAGCGAGGGCGCCTTCCCCTCGCTGAAGGCTTCGTAGAAGGCCGCCAGCTCGCGGACGAGGACACCCATGGACCAGCCGTCGGAGACGATGTGATGCATCGTCACCAGCAGCAGGTGCTCCGCTTCATTCAGCCGCACCAACGTGCTGCGCAGCAGCGGGCCCGTGGCGAGCCGGAAGGAACGATGGGCCTCCGTCGCCGCCGCGCGCCGGGCCTCCTCCTCACGCTGCGATTCGGGGAGGGACGTCAGGTCGATGACGGGCAGCTCCCAGCCAGAGGGCGGCTGGATGCATTGCGACGGCTCTTCGTGCGCAGCGGAGAGCGTGGTGCGCAGGGACTCGTGGCGGGCGACGAGTGCCTCGAAGGCGCGGCGCAACGACTCCACGTCCACCTGGCCCGTCAGCCGCAGGGCGGTGGGGATGTTGTAAGACGCATCACCCGGCTGGAGCTGATCCAACAGCCAGAGGCGCTGCTGGGCGAAGGAGAGCGGAATGGCTCCTTCACGCGCGACGGGCCGCAGCGGCGGTGCGCGGAGCGTCGCGGCCCCGTCACCGTCCAGCTTCGGCGCGAGGCCCTCGACGGTCGGTGCTTCGAAGAGGGCTCGCAGGGGCAACTCCACGCCGAACGCGGCGCGTACGCGCGAGACGAGCTGCGTGGCCAGCAGGGAGTGGCCTCCGAGCGCGAAGAAGTCGTCGTGGAGGCCCACCCGCTCCACGCGGAGCACTTCGGCGAAGAGGGCCGCGAGCAGCTCCTCGGTGGCGGTGCGCGGCGCGACGAATCCGACAGAGCGCGACGTGTCTTCCGGTTCGGGCAGGGCCTTGCGGTCCACCTTGCCGTTGACGTTGAGGGGCAGGGCCTCCAGGACCACGAGGGCCGACGGCACCATGTACTCGGGCAGGTGCCGGCGCAGGTGGGCCTTGAGGTCATCCGCCTCCAGGGCGTGCCCTTCGTGCGCGGTGACGTAGCCGACGAGGCGCTTATCCGTGTCGACACCTCGGACGACGACCACCGCCTCGTTGACGCCTGGCGCCGCGTGCAGGGCGGTCTCTATTTCGCCTGGCTCGATGCGGAAGCCGCGCACCTTCACCTGGAAGTCGACGCGGCCCAGGAAGTCGAGCGTGCCGTCTTCCAACCAGCGGGCCTTGTCGCCCGTGCGGTAGAGCCGCTCGCCCGGAATGGAAGTGAAGGGGTGGGGGACGAAACGCTCCGCGGTCAGGTCGGGGCGGTGCAGGTAGCCCCAGGCGAGGCCCGGGCCACCGACGTACACCTCGCCCGCGACGCCCACGGGCACCGGGTGCAGGTGGGCATCCAGGACGTAGGCGGTGGAGTTGGGGATGGGCCGGCCGATGGACACCGGACCTTCCACCACCGCTCCCCGATGCAACGGCAGCGTGGTGGAGAAGGTCGTGTTCTCCGTCGGGCCGTACGCGTGCATCAGCGTCGCGTCATCGGGGAGCCGCGCCAGGTGGTCGCGCAAGCGAGCCCAGGGCATCAGCTCACCGCCGGTGAGCAGCTGACTCACGCCCGCGAGCACTTCACCCTGGTGCAGGGCCATCTGTTCGAACAACGCGGTCGTGAGGAACAACGCCGACACCCGGTGGCGGCGAAGCTGCGTGGCCAGTTCCTCCAGGGAGAGCGCATGGGGCGGAGCGAGGACGAGCTTCGCGCCATGCAGCAGCGCGCCCCACATCTCCAGCGTGGAGGCGTCGAAGGCGACGGGCGCGAACTGGAGCCAGACCTCATCCGGCCCGAAGCGCATGAAGGTGCTGCCGAGCACCAGTCGGGTGATGCCCCGGTGCGGCACGCAGACGCCCTTGGGACGCCCCGTGGAGCCCGAGGTGAACATGACGTAGGCGAGAGACTCTCCCTCCACGGAGACGTCGAGCGCATGCGTGGGCCGTGCGGCGATGACGTCCTGCTGCGCGTCCAGCCAGACGCGAGTGCCGGAAGCGGGCAGCTTGGAGGCGAAGGGCTGGTGGGTGAGGACGACGCCGACGTCCGCGTCCTCCAGCAAGGTGGCGGTGCGCTCCACGGGCGCATTGCGATCCACGGGCACGAAGGCGGCGCCAGCCTTGAGGATGGCGAGGATCGCCGTCACCAGCTCGAACGAGCGCTCGATGGCGACGCCGACGCGCGCACCCGGGACGATGCCCAGCGCGCGCAGGTGATGTGCGAGCTGGTTGGCACGGACTTCGAGCTGCGCGTACGTCAGCGTGGCGTCACCCTGTTCAAGTGCCACGGCGTCAGGAGTGCGCTGGACCTGTCGAGCGAAGTGGACGTGGACGGGCACGTCCGTGGGACTGGCGACGGTGGTGTCGTTCCAGTCCACGAGGATGCGCTGGCGTTCCTCTCGGGAGAGCAGCGCCAGCTCGGCCACGGACTGCTCGGGCCTTGAGGCCACGTCCTCCAGCAGCGTGCGCAGGTGGCGGGCCATCCGCTCCACCGTGCCCTGCTTGAACAACGCGGTACTGTACTCCAGCCACCCGACGAACCCCTGCGCCGAGTCCTGCAACGTCAGGGTGAGGTCGAACTTGGCGGAGCGCGCCTCTGCGGCCACCTGCCGGAAGGCGAGGCCCGGGACGCGCAGCTCCTCCGTGGGCGCGTTCTGCAGCGCGAACATCACCTGGAACAGCGGGCTGCGGCTCGCGTCGCGCGCGGGCTGCACGGCTTCGACGAGCTTCTCGAAGGGCAGGTGCTGGTGCTCGTAGGCGGCGAGCGTGGTGCCTCGCACCTGGGCCAGCAGCTCGCGGAAGGTCGCCTTCGGCTCCACGCGTGCGCGCAGGACGAGCGTGTTGACGAAGAAGCCGATGAGGCCCTCGGTCTCCGCCTGGGTGCGGCCTGCGATGGGGGAACCCACGCTGATGTCATCCTGGCCGGCGTAGCGCGACAGGAAGACCTGGTACGCCGCGAGCAGAACCATGAAGGGCGTGGCGCCTTCGCGTCCGGCCAGCGCCTTGAGGGCTTCGGACGTCTCCCTCGGAATCTGGATGGAGAGGGCCGCGCCTTCATGCGACTGGATGGACGGACGCGGATGATCCGTCAGCAATTCCAGCGCGACCGGAGCACCCGCGAGCTGCTGCTTCCAGTAGGCGAGCTGGGTCCCCAGCGTTTCGCCCTGGAGCCACTGGCGCTGCCACGCCGCGAAGTCCGCGTACTGCACGGGCAGCGGTGACAGGTCCGGCGCGATGCCCTGGGTGAAGGCCTCGTAGAACGTCACCAGCTCCCGGACGAGCACGCCCATGGACCAGCCGTCGGAGACGATGTGATGCATCGTCACCAGGAGCAGGTGTTCCTCGGCCGCCAGCCGCACGAGGGCGGTGCGCAGCAGCGGCCCCGCTTCCAGGTGGAAGGGTTGGTGCGCATCCTCGTCGACCTTCCGCCGGGCTTCGGCTTCCCGCTGGGCCTCGGGCAGCGCGGACAGGTCCACGAGCGGCAAGCCCCACGTAGCGGGCGCATGGACGTGCTGGACGGTCTGTCCCTGGTGCTCGCGGAAGGTGGTGCGCAGGGAGTCGTGACGGGTGACGAGCGCCTCGAAGGCGCGGCGCAAGGACTCCACGTCCACCTGGCCCGTCAGCCGGAGCGCCGTCGGGAGGTTGTACGACGCATCTCCTGGAGTGAGCTGATCCAAGAACCAGAGGCGCTGCTGGGCGAAGGACAGCGGCCGCGGCCCCTCTTCGGCCGTCCGGGTGAGTGGGGGCAGGCGGAGACTCGGCGTCTGGACCTGGAGGCGCTGGGCGAGCGCGGCGACCGTGGGGGCCTCGAAGAGGGCCCTCAACGGCAGCTCCGTGCGGAAGGCGGCGCGGATGCGAGAGACGAGCTGGGTGGCCAGCAGGGAGTGGCCTCCGAGCGCGAAGAAGTCGTCGTGGATGCCCACGCGCTCCACGCGCAGCACCTGCGTGAAGAGGGCCGCGAGCTGCTCCTCGGCGGCGGTTCGCGGCGCGACGTAGGTGGAGGCGAGCGCGGTGCCCTGGGGCGCGGGCAGGGCCTTGCGGTCCACCTTGCCGTTGGGGTTGAGCGGCAGGGCCTCCAGCACCAGGAAGGTGGAGGGCCGCATGTGCTCCGGCAGGAGCTGCTTGAGCCAGTCCTTGAGGACGTCCGCCGTCAGTGCGGAGTCCGTGCCTTCCGCAGGCACCACGTAGGCCACGAGCCGCTTGTCGCCGGGGATGTCCTCGCGGGCCAGAACCACGGCGGCATGCACCTGGGGATGCTTGAGGAGCGTGGACTCGATTTCACCCAGCTCGATGCGGAAGCCGCGGACCTTCACCTGGAAGTCGGCGCGGCCCAGGTAGTCGAGCATCCCGTCCACGCGCCAGCGCACCACGTCGCCCGTGCGGTAGAGGCGTGCACCGGGCGTGGAGGTGAAGGCATCCGGAATGAAGCGGTCCGCGGTCAGGTCGGGGCGGTTGAGGTAGCCGCGCGCCACGCCTTCACCGCCGAGGAAGAGCTCACCCGCGACGCCCACGGGCACCGGGCGAAGGGACTTGTCCAACACGTAAGCACGGACGTTGGGCAGGGGCCGGCCGATGGTGGGAATGGGAGAGGCGTCGAAGGCGCAGGCGGTGGCGTCGACGGTGCACTCGGTGGGGCCGTAGACGTTGAAGGCGCGCAGACGCGGGTGCTGGGCCAGGCGGCTCCAGGTGCCGGGATCCACCGCCTCGCCGCCCACCAGCGCGCGCTGGGGGAGGGTGTCCTTCTCCAACAGGCCTTCATCCACCAGCAGGCGCAGGTGCGCGGGAGAGCAGTCGAGGACGTCCAGCGCGTCGTGAACGATGCGCTTCACCAGCTCACCGGCGTCGGCGCGGGCCTCGTCGGGGACGATGCAGAGGGTGTGGCCGTCGAGCACCTGCACGAGCTGTTGGACGGAGGCGTCGAAGGACAGCGGGGCGTTGACGCTGACCCGCTCCGCCGTGCTTCGGCCCTGGTGCACGGTGGTGGCCAGCCCCTGCCGCAGGTTCATCACGGAGCGGTGCTGGATCATCACGCCCTTGGGGCGGCCGGTGCTGCCGGACGTGTAGATGACGTAGGCGAGTTGCTCGGAAGACACGGCCACGCCGGGCGCTTCGCGGGATTCCCCGTCGAAGTCCGCCACGTCCAGGTCAAGGCAGACGACGTGCGCCGTGTGCGGCGGCAGGGCGTCGCGCAAGCGCTGCTGGGTGAGCACCACGGGCGCGCCGGTATCCGTGAGGACGTGGGCGAGCCACTCGCGCGGATAGCGGGAGTCGAGCGGCACGTACGCGCCGCCGGCCTTGAGGATTCCAAGGATGCCGACGAGGGCCTCCACGGAGCGCTCCACGCACAGCACCACGCGCACGTCGGGGCCGACGCCCAGCTTCACCAGCCGGTGCGCCAGTTGGTTGGAGCGCGCGTCCAGTTCCTGGAAGGTGAGCTGCTGGTCGCGGCAGACGACGGCCAGTGCTTCAGGCGTGCGAAGGGCCTGGGCCGTGAAGGCCTCGTGGAAGCAGGTGTCGCGCGGGAACTCCGCGTCCGTCCTGTTCCAATCGACGAGCAGTTGCTGTCGCTCCGGAGCGGTGAGCAGCGGCAGGCGAGAGAGTGTCGAGCCCGGCTGAGCGGCGATTGCCTCCAGCAGGACGCCGAAGTGGCCCACCATGCGCTGGGCGGTCGATGCGTCGAAGAGATCGCTGCTGTACTCCAGGACGCCCATGAAGCCCTGGGGCGACTCCTGCAGCGTCAGCGTCAGGTCGAACTTCGCCGAAGCCGATTCGAGCGGGAGCTGTTCGAACGACAGTCCCGGCACGCTCAGGGCTTCGGTGGGCGCGTTCTGCAAGACGAACATCGCCTGGAAGAGCGCGCTGCGGCTCAGGTCGCGCACGGGCTGCACCGCTTCGACGAGCTTCTCGAAGGGCAGATGCTGGTGCTCGTAGGCGGCGAGTGTGGTGCCTCGCACCTGGGCCAGCAGCTCGCGGAAGGTGGATTCCGGCTGGACGCGGGCGCGCAACACCAGCGTGTTGATGAAGAAGCCGATGAGGCCTTCGGTCTCCGCCTGCGTGCGGCCGGCGATGGGCGTGCCCACGCTGATGTCGTCCTGTCCGGAGTAGCGCGACAGGAGCACCTGGAAGGCGGCCAGCAGCAGCATGAAGGGGGTAGCGCCTTCACGCTGGGCCAGGACCTTGAGCGCATCGGACACGGGCCGTGCGAGCCGCAAGGGGACCGTCGAACCCCGATGCGACTGCACGGGCGGACGCGGACGGTCCGTGGGCAGCTCCAGCGCGGCGGGAGCACCCGCGAGTTTCTCCTTCCAGTAGGCGAGCTGGGCCTCCAGTGTTTCGCCCTGGAGCCATGCCTGCTGCCAGACGGCGAAGTCCGCGTACTGCACGGGCAACGGCGCGAGGGCAGGCACCTGATCCGCGTCGAACGCCGCATAGAGCGCCGTGAGCTCACGAACGAGGACGCCCATGGACCAGCCGTCAGAGACGATGTGGTGCATCGTCACGAGGAGCAGGTGCTCCGCATCGCCCAGGTGCACCAGGGACGTGCGCAGCAGCGGACCGGCTTCCAGGTCGAAGGGCCGCAGGGCCTCCACGTTCGCGAGGCGCCGCGCCTCTTCTTCCCGCTGGGGCTCGGGCAGTGAGGACACGTCGAGCAGAGGCATCGTCCACGCAGTGGGCGCGTGGATGTGCTGCGCGGGCTGGCCCTGATGCTGGACGAGCGTGGTGCGCAGCGTCTCGTGCCGGGCGACCAGCGCTTCGAACGCACGGCGCAGGGATTCGATGTCCACCTGGCCCTTCAGCCGAAGGGCCGCGGGGATGTTGTACGCGGCGCTGCCTGGCTGGAGTTGGTCCAGCAGCCACAGGCGCTGCTGGGCGAAGGACAGTGGCGGCGGGCCGTCGTGGGTGGCGCGGGTGAGCGGTGGCAGGCGTGAGCCGGACGTGGCGGTACGCAGGCGCTCAGCAAGGGCGGCGACGGTAGGGGCTTCGAAGAGGGAGCGCAGAGGCAGCTCCGCATCGAAGGTGGCGCGGATGCGAGAGACGAGCTGGGTGGCCAGCAGGGAGTGGCCTCCGAGCGCGAAGAAGTCGTCGTGGATGCCCACGCGCTCCACGCGCAGCACCTGGGCGAAGACGCCCGCGAGCTTCTCTTCGGTGGCGTCGCGAGGAGCGACGAAGTCCGCGAGCGGCGAAGCGTCCGGGACGGGGAGGGCCTTGCGATCCACCTTGCCGTTGGCGTTGAGAGGCAACGCCTCCAGGGGGACGAAGGCGGCGGGCACCATGTACTCGGGCAGGTGCTGCTTGAGGTGGGCGCGGAGGACGGAGACATCGAGCGCCTCACCTACGACATAGGCGACGAGGCGCTTGTCCCCGGGGACGTCCTCACGAGCGAGGACGGCGGCTTCGTGCACGGAAGGATGGGCGAGGAGAGAGGCCTCGATTTCGCCCAGTTCGATGCGGAAGCCACGCACCTTCACCTGGAAGTCGAGCCGCTGGAGGTAGTCCAGCTGGCCGTCGGCGCGCCAGCGCACGACGTCACCCGTGCGGTAGAGGCGGGCACCCGGCGTGGAGGAGAAGGGGTGCGGGATGAAACGCTCCGCGCTCAGCGCAGGCTGACCCAGGTAGCCCCAGGCAAGGCCTTCACTGGCGAGGAAGAGCTCACCAGGGACACCCACGGGCACCGGCTGGAGGTGAGCGTCGAGGACGTAGGTGCGGGTGTTGGCGATGGGCCGTCCGATGGGAGGCCGCGTGCCGTCGTCGCGCGAGGAGGCAGCGACGGGGGTGAAGGTGGCGACGACGGTGCTCTCGGTGGGCCCGTAGTGGTTGAAGAGGGCAGCGGGCACCGAAGGAGGCGGGCCGTGGTGCAGGGCGTCTCCGCCCGTCAGCAGGGCACGCAGGGCGATGGGGCGAGGCCACTCCTCGCGCAGCACGGCCTCGGCCAGAGGCGTGGGCATGAAGCAGGTGGTGATGGCTTCGCGGGCCAGCCACTGAAGCAACTGGGAGGGCTCCGCACGCACGGCTTCGGGAGGGACGACGAGGCTGGCGCCAGAGGCGAGGGAAGGCCACACCTCCCAGGTGGAAGCGTCGAAGGCGACGCCGGCGGTGAGAGCGGTGGAGTCCTGGGGAGACAGCGAATAGGTGCGCTGGTGCCAGGAGACGAGGTTCATCAATGCGCGGTGGTGGACAGCGACGCCCTTGGGCCGTCCGGTGCTGCCGGAGGTGTAGATGACGTAGGCTAGGTCCTCCGGGCCCACGGGCATCTCCAGCAGCGGCTGCTGGACTGCCGCAGTCTCCACTTCAAGCGCGAGGATGCGAGCGGAGAGGGGCGGCAGCGAGTCGCGCAGGTGCTGCTGGGTGAGGAGGACAGAAGCACCGCAGTCCTCCAGCATGAAAGCCAGACGCTCCGGAGGGACGCCCGGAGAGACGGGGACGTAGGCGGCGCCCACCTTGAGTGCGGCGAGGAGGCCCGCCACCAACTCTGGAGAGCGCTCAGCGAGGACGGCGACGCGGCTGCCACGGGAGACACCGGCCGCGTGGAGTTGGACGGCAAGGCCATGGGCCCAGGCGTCGAGGCCCGCGTAGCTGATGCTTCTCTCCCCCATGCGCACGGCGACCGCGTCCGGCTCGCGTTGGGCGTGCTCCGCGACGACGTGGTGGATGCAGGTGTCGCGCGGGAAGGCGACGTCCGTCTCGTTCCATTCAACGAGGAGCTGCTTCCGCTCCTCTGCTGTCATCACCTCCAGCGTGGACACGCGAGCGTCGGGCTGGGCGGCGAGGGAGGAGAGAAGGACGCCGAAGTGGCCCATGAGGCGCTGGGCGGTGGAGGCGTCGAAGAGGTCGGAGCTGTACTCGAGGAAGCCGGTGAGGCCCTGAGGCACCTCGAAGAGGGTGAGGGCCAAATCGAAGCGAGAGGAGTTGCCCTCCAGGGGAATGGGCTGGAAGGCCATGCCCGGCACGCGCAGGGCTTCTGCGGGTGCGTTCTGCAGGACGAGCATGACTTGGAAGAGCGGGCTGCGGCTCAAGTCACGAGAGGGCTGGAGGACCTCCACCAGCTTCTCGAAGGGAACGTGCTGGTGCTCGTAGGCCCCGAGCGTGGTGGCCTTCACCTGGGCCAGCAGCTGGCGGAAGGTCGATTGAGGCTGGACCTGCGTGCGAAGGACGAGGGTGTTGACGAAGAAGCCGATGAGGCTTTCGGCCTCTGCGTGAGTACGGCCAGCGATGGGGGAGCCGACGCTGATGTCGTCCTGGCCGGAGTAGCGCGACAGCAGCAGCTGGAAGGCGGAGAGCAGCAGCATGAAGGGGGTGGCGCCTTCACGCTGGGCGAGGCTGCGCAGCGAGTCCGTCAGCTGCGAAGGGAAGTGCACGGGCACCGTGGCGCCGCGACGTGACTGCACGGCCGGACGAGGACGGTCCGTGGGCAGCTCCAGTGCAGCGGGAGCACCCGTCAGCTGGCGCTTCCAGTATCCGAGCTGCGACTCCAGCGTCTCGCCCTGGAGCCACTGGCGCTGCCAGAGGGCGAAGTCCGCGTACTGCACCGGCAGTGCTGCGAGCGACGGCTCACGGCCCGCGGAGAATGCGGCGTAGCTCGTGGCCAACTCCTTCACGAGGACGCCCATGGACCAGCCGTCGGAGACGATGTGGTGCATCGTCACGAGGAGGACGTGCGTCTCTTCAGCCAATCGCAGGAGGGCGGTGCGCAGCAGCGGTCCATGGACGAGATGGAAGGGCTGCCGGGCTTCCAGAGTGGCAAGCCGCAGCGTCTCCGCTTCGCGAGCGGACTCATCGAGGGACGAGAGGTCCTGCACAGGGAGCGCCCAGGCGGCCGGGGCATGGATGCGCTGGAGGGGCTGGCCCTCTTCTTCAAAGAAGGTGCTGCGCAGCGCTTCGTGCCGCGCCACCAGCGCCTCGAAGGCGCAGCGCAGGGCCTCGACGTCCAGGCGGCCCAGGAGGCGCAGCGCGACGGGGAGGTTGTAGGAGGCATCGTCCGGCGCCAGTTGGTCGAGGAACCAGAGACGCTGCTGAGCGAAGGAGAGAGGCTGGGGACCTTCGGTGCGAACACGCGTGAGTGGAGGCAGGCGCGTACCGGTAGAGACGCGCTGCAACTTCTCCGCGAGTGTCGCGATGGTGGGGGCTTCGAAGAGGGCGCGGAGGGGCAGCTCCACGTCGAGTGCCGCACGCACGCGGGCCACCAACTGCGTGGCGAGCAGCGAGTGGCCACCCAGCTCGAAGAAGTTGTCCGTGCGGCCGACAGTGGGCACGCGAAGCACTTCGCTCCAGAGAGCCGCGAGCTTCTCCTCCAGCGGCGTCGCCGGGGCCTCGTAGGCGTGCGAAGCCCGGAGCGCGCTCGCGTCCGGAGCAGGGAGCGCCTTGCGGTCCACCTTGCCGTTGGACGTCAGCGGCAGCACGTCCAGAGGGACGAAGGCCGCGGGCACCATGTACTCAGGCAGGTGCTGCTTGAGGTGCGCGCGGAGAGCCGTGATGTCGAGCGCCTCACCCACGACGTAGGCGACAAGTCGCTTGTCACCCGGAGCATCCTCGCGCGCGAGGACGACGGCGTCCTTCACGGAGGGGGCTGCGCGTAGGGCGTTCTCGACTTCGCCCAGCTCGATGCGGAAGCCGCGCACCTTCACCTGCGCGTCGATGCGGCCGACGAAGTCCAGCTGTCCGTCAGCGCGCCAGCGCACCACGTCGCCCGTGCGGTAGAGGCGAGCCCCTTCCTCACCGGAGAATGCGTCCGGCACGAAGCGCTCGGCGGTGAGTCCCGGGCGTCCCGCATAGCCTCGCGCCACGCCGACGCCACCGATGTGCAACTCACCGCGCACGCCCACGGGCACCGGCTGGCCGTGCGGGTCCAACACATAGACGTGCACGTTCGCCAGCGGCTTGCCGATGGACGGCACTTCTCCATCCGCCACCACCTCACCGAAGGTGGCGATGACGGTGGCTTCGGTGGGGCCGTAGGTATTGAGCAGGCGCCGTCCTGGTGCCCAACGCGCGACGACGTCCGCGGGCAGGGCTTCGCCGCCGGAGATGACGGTGCGCACCTTGGGCAGCCCCTCGGACGACGTGGCTGCCAGTGCCGCTGGGGTGAGGCTGACGACACTCAACTCCTGCTCACGCAGCAGCACGGGCAGCGGTGCGCCCGGCATCAGCTTCTCCAGCGGTGCGAGCACCAGCGTGGCTCCGTTGCAGAGCGTGGTGAAAATCTCCTCCACGGAGAGGTCGAAGCTGAGGCTGGCGAACTGCAACACTCGGCTGCCGGGACCGATGCCGTAGGCCACCGCCTCGTGGGTGACGAGGTTGGCGACGCTGCGGTGCTCCACCGCCGTGCCCTTGGGCGTGCCGGTGCTGCCCGAGGTGTAGAGGAGGTACGCCATGTTCGCGGGCGTCACGCCCGTCACGGGCGCATTCGTCGGCTCCTCGGCCAGCGATTCGCGCTCGGTGTCCAGGCAAAGCGCGCGTGCATGCAGTGCTTCGGGGAAGCGGTCCACCAGTGGCTGCTGGGTAACGAGCACCTGGGCCGCGCTGTCTTCCAGCATGAAGGCAAGACGCTCACGGGGCAGGAGCGGATCCACGGGCACCCAGGCACCACCGGCCTTCAGGATGCCAAGCAGACCGATGGCGATATCGAGGGAGCGCTCGACACTGAGCGCGACGCGGACCTCGGGCCCCACGCCACGACGGCGAAGGGCATGGGCGAGCTGATTGGCGCGCGCATCCAATTGCGCGTAGGTCAGCTGCGTCCCCTCGAACACAGCAGCCAGCGCCTCCGGAGCACGGCGCACCTGCTCTTCAAAGAGCGAGTGCATGCACGCTTCAGGGAACGGCGCTCGCGTCGCATTCCACTCCACCAGCACCTGCTGGCGCTCCTCTCCCGCGAGCAACTGCACCGACGACAGGCGGCGGTCCGGATGCGCGACGAAGCCCTCCATGAGCAGCCGCAGGTGCCGCATCATCCGCACGACGGTCGACCTGTCGAAGAGGTCGGTGTCGTATTCCAGCTCTCCCGTGAAGCCCTTCTCGGTCCTCGACAGGGAGAGCGTGAGGTCGAACTTCGCGGAGGCGCCCATGCGCTCCTCGACCTGCACCTTCACGCCCGCGAGCGAGAGGTCCACCTCCGGGATGTTCTGCATGAGGAACAGCACGTTGAACAACGGCGACCCGCGCAGGTCGCGCATCGGCTGGAGCTGTTCGAACGGCAGGTTCTGGTTCGCGAGCACCCCCAACGTGGTGGTGCGCACCCGGCTCAGCAGCTCCCGCACCGTGGGTTCGCCGCCCATCCGGGTGCGGAGCACGAGCGTGTTGATGAAATACCCGAGCAGCCCCTCCAGCTCCGCGTCGTTGCGGCCCGCCACGGAGGACCCCACGCTCACGTCGTCCTGGCCGGAGTAGCGGCCAATCAACACCTGGAGCGCGGCGAGCAGGAACATGAAGGGCGTGAGGCCCTCGCGCGTGCAGAGCGCCTCCACTGCGCGCGACAACTCCAGGGGGAAGGCGACCGGCAACAGGGCGCCAGGGTGCGCCCCTCGGGGACCCCGGGGACGGTCCGTGGGCAGCTCCAGCACGGACGGCATGCCGTCAATCTCGCGGCGCCACCAGGCGATCTGCCTTTCCAGCTCCGCGCCCGACAGCCACTGGCGCTGCCACACCGCGAAGTCCGCGTACTGGAAGGGCAGCACCGGCAGCACCGGCTTCGCCCCCGCGACGAAGGCACGATAGGCCTCCGACAGCTCCCGCATCAGGACGCTCATGGACCAGCCGTCGAACACGGCGTGGTGGATGGTCAGCAGCACCAGGTGCTCATGCACATCCAGCACCAGCACCGACGCGCGCAGCAGCGGCCCCGATTCCAGATTGAAGGGGTGCCGCACCTCGGCCTCCGTGCGGCGCAGCACCTCCGCCTCGCGCTGCTCCGGAGACAGGGCTCGCAGGTCCACCACCGGCAGCACCAGCGGCTCGGGCGGCGCGATGACCTGGACGGGCACGTCCTCGGTCGGCTGGAAGGTGGTGCGCAGCGCTTCGTGCCGGTGCACCACCAGCTCCAGCGCCAGGCGCAGGGCCTCCAGGTTCAGCGCCCCGGTCAGCCGCAGCGAGAACGGCATGTTGTACGCGGCCGAGCCTGGATCGAACTGCTCCATCACCCAGATGCGCTGCTGCGCGAAGGACGTGGGCAGGTTCCGAGTGCGCGGCACCGGCACCACCGGAGGCGGACCGGCGAAGCGCGCATCCTTCGCCGAGGCCGCGATGCGCACCGCCAGCTCCGCCACGGTGGGGGACTCGAACAGCGCCTGCAGGGGCAGGTCCACCTGGTACGCCGTGCGCAACCGCGACGTCAGCCGCGTGGCCAGCAGCGAGTGCCCTCCCAGCTCGAAGAAGCTGTCGGTGGCGCCCACCCGCGGCACCTGGAGGAGCGACGCGTAGAGCTCCGCGACCTGGGCCTCCATCGGCGTGCGCGGCGCGACGAACTCGCGCGCTGCTTCCGTGGACAAGTCCGGCGCGGGCAGCGCCTTGCGGTCCACCTTGCCGTTGGGCGTCAGGGGCATCGCGTCCAGCACGACCAGCGCGGACGGCACCATGTACTCGGGCAGCCGCTCCTTCATGAGCGCGCGCAGGGCCTGGGACTCCAGCGCCTGTCCGGGCCGCGCCACCACGTAGCCCACGAGGCGCGCGTCGGCGCCGTTGCCGCGCACCACCACGGCGGCGTCGCGCACGCCCGGGGCCTGGCTCAGCACCGCTTCAATCTCTCCCAGCTCGATGCGGTAGCCGCGCAGCTTCACCTGGTTGTCGACGCGGTTGAGGTACTCCAGCACGCCGTGGGCGGCCCACCGCACGCGGTCGCCCGTGCGGTACACGCGCAGGCCCGGTACGCCGCCGTACGCGTCCGGGATGAAGCGCTCCGCCGTCTGGTCCGGCCGGTGGAGGTAGCCCCGGGTGACGCCCTCGCCGCCGATGAACAACTCACCCGGCACGCCGCGCGGCACCGGGTTCAACCCGCTGTCCAGCACGTACACCTGCGTGCCGGAGATGGGCCGGCCAATCGGCACGCTGCCCGTGCCCGACGCCACCGCGTGCGCGGTGGACCACACCGTCGTCTCCGTGGGGCCGTACACGTTCCACAGCACGCGGCAGCGCTGGAGCAGCGACTCGGCCAGCTCTCGCGGCAAGGCCTCGCCGCCGGTGAGGGCCGTCAGCTCCGGGCCCCGCCAGTCCGTCTCCAGGAGTAGCCGCCAGGTGCTGGGCGTGGCCTGAAGCACCGTCGCCCCGCACTGCCGCAGCAGCCCCGCCAGCCGAGAGCCATCCACGGCGATGTCCCGCGACGCGATGACGACCTGCCCGCCCACCGACAACGGCAGGAACAGCTCCAGCACCGCGATGTCGAACGACAGCGTGGTGACGGCCACCAGCACGTCCTTCGAGGACATGCCCGTCGCCTCCCGCAACGCCGCCAGGAAGCGCGCCACCGTGCCGTGAGGCACCTGCACGCCCTTGGGCCGCCCGGTGCTTCCGGAGGTGAAGAGCACGTACGCCACGGCCTCCGGTGGCGCCGCGTCGCGCAGCGGCGCGCCGTCCTCCGCCGCGATGGCCTCCGCGTCTCCGTCCAACGACACCACGCGCGCCGAATGCGGCGGCAGGATGGACGCCAGCGAGCGCTGCGACACCAGCACCGGCATCCCGCTCGTCTCCACCATGTACGCCAGGCGGTCCGGGGGGAACGCCGGATCCAGCGGCACGTAGGTGCCCCCGGCCTTCAGCACGGCGAGCACCGCCACCAGCATGTCGAGCGAGCGCTCCACGCACAGGCCCACCCGCACTTCCGTGCCCACGCCCAGCCGGCGCAGGTGGCGCGCCAGCCGCGAGGCCCGTGCCTCCAGCTGCGCGTACGTGAGCGACTGGTCCCCGAACGTGGCGGCGACCGCGTCCGGCGTGAGGTCCGCCTGGGCTTCGAAGGCGCCGTGCTGCGTGCTCCACGGCAGCGGGGCGGGGCGGGGCGGCTGCCAGGAGAGGAGCACCTCGTGGCGCTCGGCGTCGGTGAGCAGCGGCAGGCGGGAGACGGCCTCGTGCGGACGGCGGACGGCGCCCTCCAGCAGCACGCGCAGGTGCTCCGCCATGCGCGCCAGGGTGGGCGCGGTGAAGAGGTCGGTGTCGTATTCGAGGAAGCCCTTGAGGCCCGCTTCCGTCTCCAGCACCTGGAGCATCAGGTCGAACTTCGACGTGAGCGTGTCCAGCTCCATCGCCTCCAGCTTCACGCCCTCCACGGACGCCGCGCCGCGGAAGGAGGCCTGGAGCGTGAGCATCACCTGGAAGAACGGTGTGCGCCCCTGGGTGCGCTCCGGACGCAGCTCCTCCACCAGCCGCTCGAAGGGGAACTCCTGGTGCTCATGGGCCGCGAGGACCGTCTCCCGCACCTGGTGCAGCAGCGCGCGGAAGGACGCGGAGGGCTCCACCTGCGTGCGCATCACCACCGTGTTGACGAACAGCCCGATGAGGCCCTCCACCTCGCCGCGCGTGCGGCCCGCCACCGGCGAGCCCACCGTCACGTCCTCCTGCCCCGCATAGCGCGACAGCAGCACCTGCCAGCCCGTCAGCAGCACCATGAAGAGCGATGCGCCCTCCTGCTGCGCCAGCGCCTTGAGCGCCTCCGTCAGCTCGCGCGACAGCAGGAGCTCATGCCGTGCTCCCCGGCCACTGCGGGCCGCGGGGCGGGGAAGGTCCGTGGGGAGCTCCAGCGCGGAGGGCACTCCCGCCAGCTGCCGCTTCCAGTAATCGAGTTGCTTCTCCAGCCGGGGACCCTGCATCCACTCGCGCTGCCAGACGCCGAAGTCCGCGTACTGCACACCCAGCGGAGGCAGGGGCACGGCCTGTCCTCGCGCGAAGGCTCCGTAGTGGAGCGCCACCTCGCGCACCAGCAGCGTCATGGACCAACCGTCGGAGACGATGTGGTGCACCACCACCACGAGCAGGTGCTCCCTGGGCGCGGACGTCAGCAGCAGCGCGCGCAGCAGCGGGCCCTTCGCGAGGTCGAAGGGCCGGGCCGCGGCTTCACGGGCCAGGCGCCACGCTGCTTCCGGTGGCGAGCCGGTGAAGTCGTGCTGCTCCAGCGCGAGCGCCGGCTCCGGAGACACCACCTGCACGGGGCCGGACTCGTCCTCGCGGAAGGTCGTGCGAAGCACTTCGTGTCGGCGCACCACTTCGCGCAGCGCGCGCTCCAGCGCGGCCACGTCGAGCGCGCCCTCCAGGCGCACCGCCATGGGCACGTTGTAGAGGGACGTGCCGGGCTGCAGCTGATCAATGAACCACAGGCGCTGCTGGGCGAAGGACAGGGGCAGCGGGCGCGTGCGGTCCTGTGCTGGGATGAGGCCTTGGACGGAGTTGCCGGCGACGGCCTTCTGCGCGGCCATCTTCCTGAGCAGCTCTGCGCGCTTCTCCGGTGAGAGGTTCGCGATCCGCTTCGACAGATCCTGGCTCATCTCATGTACTCCGCGCTCGGGGACGCCATCGCGGGCGCCACCCGGGGCGGTGGCGTTCGCGAGAAGTAAGGCCTGCCGCTGATTCCGGGATGACGCCCTGCGCCGTTCTCTCGTGAGAAGCGGAGGGTGGGTCAAATCCGCACTGGCCACACTATTCCGTGGGCAACCGAGCTGTCATGGGGGCGCCCAGCCGGAAGTGCGAATGAATTCGCGTATTTATTGGAAGAGGCGGGATCCCCGAACTCATCACCGGAAGGACTCACGGTGTCGCTCAGAGGGGAACCTGCTCGCGGGGTCGTCCTCCCGCCAGGAGGGGGAGCAGGCCGGACGCCGGCCTGCTCGCCACCCGTCACCGACTGCGTTTTCAGCCCGCCTTCGCCAGCTGCGGCGGCGGCGCGGTCAGCAGGGCCGCCGTGGGCACGATGTAGTTCGCGGCCAGGAGGATCTCCGCGATGGCATCGCCCACGTTGGCCTGCGTGTCGTTGTACTCGGTGGGCTTGCAGAAGATGCACACCGCCAGGATGGGGCCCTGGAACGTGAACTCCGCGACCTCTACCTGCGGCACGGGCTTCTCCTGGACGCCCTTCACCGTGGCCATGCGATCCACCAGGGCCTGCTGAAGCACCCGCACGTCCACGCCGTGCATCAGCGGCACCTTCACCGTCATCTTGCGGTACGGGTGGTGGCTGTAGTTGATGATGTTGTCGCTGAACATCTGGTTGTTGCCCACGGCGATCCGCACGTTGTCCGACGTGTCGAGCGTGGTGACGAACAGGCCGATCTCCTGGACGATGCCCACGACGCCGCCCGCTTCAATCTCTTCGCCCACGCGGAAGGGGCGCAGCACCAGCAGGAAGATGCCCGCGGCGAAGTTGGCCAGCAGCCCGGACCAGGCCGCGCCAATGGCGATACCCGCGGCGGCGATCAACGCGGCGAAGGACGTGGTCTCCACGCCCATCAGCCCCAGGATGCCGACGATCAGCATTATCGTGAGCGTGCCGGTGAACAGCGAACCGACGTAGCGGATCAGCGTGGCGTCCAGCTGCCGCCGCTGCAGGCCCATGTCCAGCACCTTGCGGAAGCCGGCGATGACCGTCCGCCCGATGAACCAGACGAACAGCGCCCCAATGACCTTGAGCAGCAGCGGGAGCGCTTCGGTCAGGGCAAGTGACTTCAATTGAACGACGATTTCATCCATGGTTCGAACTCCCTTGACCCGGACCGGGTGTGCGACGTGCCTTTTGCACGGGACGGGTCGGGGCATGCAAGCCGGGTTGCCTTGAATCCATATTTTTCCACGAGGGCAGTCATGACCCGCCCGGGGTCGTGATGGCTGGGCCTTGCGTGGAGGGAGCGCGAGGCTGAGGTTGCGGCGCATGCGCCTCCTCCCGGTCGCGGTCTCGCTGTTCCTGAGCGCCTGCACGGCCTCCCGCGTCGCGGTGCCTCCGCCCGCGGGCGAGGAGGTGACGGTCTTCGTTCCTGGGTACCGCGGGTCGTTCCTCGCGACGGCGGACGGCGAGCATGAGCGGGCCTGGGTGTCCGTGGGCGACGTGCTGACGCGCGGTGAGCGGTCGCTGGCGCTGCCGTTTCCTGGCCAGCGGGCGACGCCGGGCTTCGGGCCGCTCGAGGCGGACGGGCCGGTGACGCGCTTCACGGTGCTGCCATGGGTGGCTCGCTACGACGTCTACAAGCGCTTCCTGGAGTTCGGGCGCGAGCGGCTGCCGGGCTTCGTCGTCTTCGACTACGACTGGCGGCAGGACAACCGCGTGACGGCGAACCGGCTGTGCGCGCTGCTGGATTCGCTCGCGGAGGCGCGGGGTGGCCGGGTGAAGGTGAACCTGGTGGCGCACAGCATGGGCGGGCTGATCACGTTGCACTGCCTGCGCTACGGCACCGGTGACGACACGGGCGAGCCCACGTGGGCGGGCGCGCGGCACGTGAAGCGCGTGGTGTTCCTGGGCACGCCGTTCCGGGGCGCGCCGGGCATGTTCGACGACTTCACCCTGGGCACGCCGGTGGGACGCAACCGGTCGCTGCTGTCACCGGAGGCGCTCTTCACCTTCGCGTCCGCGTTCCAGCTCCTGCCCATGGAGAGCGACTTCTTCGTGGACGCGAGCGGCCAGCCGGTGACGTTCGATGCCTACCGTCCGGGCGCGTGGGTCGACGGCGGGTGGGGCGTGTTCCAGGACGCGGCGGTGCGGGAGCTGCCCGCGTATCGCCAGTGGCTGGAGCGCATGCTGGAGGCGCGCTCGCAGCTGGCGCGCTCACTCTCCGAGCACGATGAACCGCCGCCGCCCTTCCGCACGCTGGCGGTGGTGGGCGTGGGGCATCCGTTGATCAAGTCGTTCCGGCTCATCGACGGGAAGCCCACGTTCGAGGATCCGGTGCTCGCGGACGGAGATGGTTCGGTCCTGACGGCGCGGGCCATGCCGCCCGGGCCGCTCCACGTGGACCGGCTGGAGACGCAGGCGGACCACGTGGGGATGATGGGTGACGAGGAGGTCCAGGAGGCCGTCGCGCGCTTCGTCACCGGCGACTGACCTGGGGGCGGATCAGTCGCCCTGGATGGCGGCCTGCCAGTCGCCGTCCGAGGAGATGCCCACGCGCATGCCGATGTAGCTCTTCTCCTTGCGCATGTCGGTGATCATCTCGTCCGGATAGATGCCCTTGAGCAGGGCGAAGTCCGCGTCGGTGGCGCCTTCACGGAAGGCGGTGGGCCACCAGTACAGATTGCCCTCCTGGTAGAAGGGGAGGTTGAGGACGTGGACCAGCCGCGCCAGCACCGGCTGCGGGCTGTCCTTCCACTCCTCCTGGATGCGCCAGGTAGTGGCCATGTCCTGGTCGGGGTCGTAGGAGAAGCGCACGCTCGGGCCCTTCTCGTCCCCCAGCTTCTGGAGGCCCGCGTAGTCGCACGCGACGGCGGCCTTGATGATGCGCTCGCGCATGGACGCCACGGCCGGAGGCAGGGGCTTCGCGGTGGGCTTGGGGATGGGGCTCAGCCGGCTCGCCGAGCACGACGCCGCGGCCGGGGCGCTCGGCTTGGAGGCAGGCGGTGCAGGGGG